>JBAVTL010000198.1:0-21747 GCA_049696175.1 Anaeromyxobacteraceae bacterium | reverse complement strand
GACCTTCGGGCGGACTCGGATGGGCGCCTGCTCGTGCTCGTCCCCGCGGGGAAGTCGGCCAAGGCAGGCTTCCCGCGGCTCGACGGGGAGAAGGACCGTGACGACGCCAAGGGGAAGGAGAAGACGGCGGCTGGGGTCGTCAAGGCCGAAGCCGGGAAGCCGGTGGAGCTCAAGGCTGGCAAGAAGAACGTGATCCAGCTTCCGGTGCGGCGGGACGTGATGACGATCGCGTTCCGGGTGGACGTCACGCCCGATGCCGAATATCCGAGTTTCGTGCTCGAGAGCGACGATGGCGCCTATCGGGTGAAGTTGTCGCCGAAGGATGACCTGGAGCCAAACGACGATGTGCTGGAGCTCAGGTTCGCAGGGCTCGTGCCCGGCCGGAAGTACACGCTCGTCCGGCGATGGGACGCAGAGCATGCGGAGGTGCTCTTCCGCGATGTTCCCTATTCACAAGCGGTGGACCAGCAGAGGCCTTAGGCAGCGGCGGAGCTTCATGTCGAGAACGAGAGTCCAGATGGAGGAGGTTGCCGAATGGGCGTGAAGTGGCTTGCAGGAGAGGCGAAGCGTAGCTGCGGGCGGATGCTGGTGGCAGGGCTGCTCATCGCGGGATGCGGCGGGCGCGACGCGAGCGCCAACGGCCCAGCCGCCGCGCCGGCCCCAGCTCCTGCCGCAGCACCTGTGGCAGCGCAGAAGCCGGCCGACGACCCGCGGGTGAAGTGTCCGCCGGGGACCACGCAGCAGGTCTACGACCCGGTCGAGACTGCCTTCCCGAGGCTGACCATCTGGTGCGTGGACGCCGAAGGCTACCGGCAGGGGCCTGAGATGACATGGAAGAAGGACAAGGCTACAGGCGAACTGTGGCTCGCCAGCGAGCACAACTACAAGGATGGGAGGGAGGAGGGCGTCCAGCGCGCCTGGTATCGGAATGGAGTCAAGGAGATTGAGACGTACGCTGTGAATGGGCGTGACAATGGGATCGCTCGCGCGTGGCACCCGAACAGCCACCTTGCCTATCAGTGTGAGTCGCGCAACGGAGTGGCCGTCGGGATCGGCCGGTGGTGGGACGAGAAGGGCCGGCTCACGGATACGCGGGACTTTGCCAAGCGACCCATGATGAACCTCAGTACGGACGACGAACCGTCGCCCGAGGCGAAGTGACCGGCATGGCGTTCACCCAGGTCGAGGTGAAGCTCAGGGAGGTCGAGGCGGTCCATGACCTTGTCGCGCCGAACGAGGAAGCCATCGTTGGCCCGGACTCCGGCGAACCCGACCTCGTCTTCAAGGCCCCTTCGGGCCTCGTCGGAAACGCTTGGGTCGACGCTGCGGGGCGCCCGGTCCCACGACCTCCTCCTTTGCAGGGGATATTCTGTAGGTTCCAGTACGCGAGCTCGAGCTGCTGGCCCGTCGAGCGGACCTACGAGTGGAAGCGCTCCAGTCCGATCAAGGGGAAGTGGGTCTATGCCTTCGCCGCCGACGGCCCAGACGGCAGCGGGGCCCACCTCGTTCACGAGCTCTACTGCGAGCCGGGCAAGGTCGAACGCTTCCGCCGGGTCGGCCTAGAGAAGATGGCGGGGCGCGACGACCGGACGGCTGCCATTCAGCTAGCCTTGCCACTGACCGTAGACGCCGTGAGGTTCGATAAGGCGAAGCAGAAGCTCGTTCCGATCTGCTGGTTCTTCCACCTGGCGCCGTACCAGCTCCCGTGGGCGGCGGTGAAGCAGATGGAGAAGGCAGCGGCCAGCCGCTGCGTCATGTTGGGCGACGAGCTCTTCACCTTCGTCCTCCCCTCAGGGACGAAGGAGGGGGAGGCGAAGGCGCTCCCAGAGGCCGGGGTACTCCCCTCAGACAAGACGGCGAAGCTGGCCGAGGCCGGGGTGCTCCCCGCCGACGAGAAGGTCACCTTCGTGCTCCACCTGGTGGACGCGTTCGGCGAGGGGCTCCGGCGCGCGCGCCGGCTCACGGCCGCCATAACCGCGCTGGAGGAGCGCTACCATCAGCTCGGGAGCGACCGGGAGTACGTCCTGGCCACGCGGGTCGACGTGCTCACCTCGCGGAACCCAAGGCTCCGCGGTTACGTGGAGAAGGAGCTGGGGGCCTTCCTGCGCCCCAGTCAACTGGACACTCTCTGGGCGGAGCTTCGGACGGCTCGCGCTGGCGCCGACCTGCTGCGCTGGATCGGCCAGAAGGAGCGCCGAGCCATCACCGAGGACGGGGACCGGCAGCGCGCCCAGGCTTCGATCGTGTTCCATCGGGGCCCGAAGGTCGAGGCGCGCTGGGTCGACTCCTGGGTCGCGTATCGGAAGGCGGACAGCGCCCCCTGGACCAATCCCTTCTCGATGATGGCGCACGACTACGTCGGGGCGCCCCAGGCGGTGACGGAGGAGGCAGGGCTCGTCGTGGCCGCGGTGCATGAGCGGCTCTCCGAGATCGGCTCGGGGCGCGCCTGGCTCGAGCAGAACTTTGCCGTGGCGCTGGGTGAGAAGGATGCCCTCGCCGATGGCGGGGCGAAGCTGGTCATGACCCCCAACGACCTTCAGCCGAGGCGGGCCTCCCAGGCCGTGGGCTTGACTCTCAAGGCGTACGGCTACTGCTTTGCGAAGAAGTACAAGGAGAAGGCGCTGTCGGAGTTCGGGGAATGGCTGAACGCACGATGGGGCAAGGACAATCTCGCGAAACTGAGTGCAGCCGAGTGGGGAGCGGCCAAGGCAGCCGAGCGCCGTGAGTGGAAGCGAGCGAGGAACCTGCCCCTCGACAAGGTCGACCTGGCGCCTAATGCGATTCGTGTCCTGGAACTCACCGACACGGCCCTCGATTCGCTCAAGGTTGGCCTCAAGGCGGTCAACGCCGCCTATGCCGCACGGATGATCGCCGAGGACCCGAAGGACCCGTGGCGGTGGGCCGAGGCGGCTGGTGCCGCCGCCGAGGCCTACGAGGACTACTCCGCGTTGGCGGGGAAGCCCTGGGAGATCAAGCTCTACGGCGAGTTCGGGAAAGCGAAAGCCATCGCTCCCCTCGCAGCAGCCACGGGGTTCCTCGACCTGGCTGTCAACCTTCGCGAAGTCTCCGAGGCTCACGACGGCGGGGAGCGGCTGGGCAGGGGGATCAGCGCGGCCGGCTCGGCGCTGGCGCTGGCGGGGGCCTTCACGGGCGCCGGCCTCATCGTGAGCGCGCCGGTCATGATCGCCGCCGGGCTGCAGCTGGCCGGCCGCTGGGTCGCCGACGAGTACGGGGACGCGGCCCGATTCGTCCGCAACTGCCGCTTCGGGAGCCTCGACTGCCTCGGAAAGCAGGTCGCCGCCGCCGGGGAGGAGGCCGTCGGATTCTTCCGCGAAGAGCGCTACCCGATCGACCTGAAGAGGCTGAAGACCGACACCGAGGCGCAGCACCGGGCCCTCGACCAGATTCTGTACGACTTCGTGCCGTCGCTGATCCTCTCGGAGGCGGGGGCGCTGGTCCTCGCCGTTCGCGCGCGTAATCCGAGCCAGATCACCACCCAATCCCGGTGGAAGGCCGTCGTCGAGATTCCACTCCTGCACCAGGGCGCGCCGCGCACCATCACCTTCGCGCCAGAGACCTTCGTCGCGGACTCCAAGGACCCGGCGCTCCGCTCCACGACGGTGCCCGGGTTCACCGCCGCGACGTCGAAGCCGAGTGGGTTCGGCACGGCGACGGTGTCGCTGGACGTCTTCGGCAATGGGCAAGTGAAGCCGATCGAGCGCAAATGCCGCGGCATGGTCAGGAAGATGTGGGCCCCGGGCGACCCGGTCACGGCGACATAGCGAGGGCGGTCTCGCGAGCCTCCGCCTGGGGGAGTTCGACTTCTCGATGGTAGTCTCCCCTCACCCCATGGCGTCCCTCGACCCCATCGCCTTCGTCCGCGCCACGCCGCCCTTCGACGCGCTCCCGCAGCCCGTCTTCGACGAGGCGGCCAAGGTGCTCGAGGTGGTCTTCTTCCCGGCGGGCACGCGGCTCCTGACGGCGGGTGGCGCGCCGGCCGCGCACCTCTACGTCATCCGCAAGGGGGCCGTCCGGCTGGAGCGCGAGGGGGAGACGCTGCAGCTGCTCGAGGAGGGGGAGGTCTTCGGCTTCACCTCGCTCATCTCCGGGCGCGCGACGATCGACGTGCAGGTCGAGGAGGATCTGCTCGCCTACCGGATCCCGAAGGCCGAGTTCCAGCGGCTCCTCGCCAACGCCTCCTTCGCCGGCCACTTCGCGACCGGCCTCGCGGAGCGGCTCAAGTACAGCCTGGAGCGGCAGCAGGTGGCCAACTTCCAGCCCGACCTGGCGCTCCCCGTGTCGAGCCTCGTGCGCGGCCCCGCCGTCCGGAGCCCCCCTGGCATCACGGTCGGTGAGGCGGCGAGGCTCATGGCCGACGCGAACGTCGGCTCGCTCCTCCTCGACTCCGAGCCGCCGGCGATCGTGACGGACCGTGACTTCCGGACGAGGGTCCTCGCCGCGGGGCGCGGCCCCGACACCCCGGTGAGCGAGGTCGCGACGTCGCCGGTCCAGACGCTGCCGGACACGACGCCCATCTACGAGGCCTGGCGCATCCTGCTCGACTCCGGGCTCCACCACCTGCCGGTGACGCGCGGCGGCGTCGTGGTGGGCGTCGTCTCCGCGTCGGATCTCCTCAAGAGCACCGCGTCCGGCCCGGTGGCGGTGATGAAGAAGGTCGAGCGGCTGCCGGATCGCTCGGTCCTCTCCGGCTACACGCAGATGGTGACCGAGATGGTCTCGGCGCTCTTCATCGGCGGGCTCGAGCCGACGACCGTCGGCGGCTTCGTGGCGCGGCTCAACGACACGCTCCTCGGGCGGATCCTGAAGTGGGCCGAGGCGGACTTCGGGCCGCCCCCCTGCCCCTACGCGTGGCTCGCGTTCGGCTCGGAGGGGCGCATGGAGCAACTGCTCCTCACCGACCAGGACAACGCGCTCGTCTTCCAGGAGGACTCCCCGGAGGCGCGCGAGTACTTCGCCCGGCTCACCGAGCGCGTGAACGGTGATCTCCAGGCCGCCGGCTTCCCACGCTGCCCCGGCGGCTACATGGCCACCAAGTGGCGCAGCCCGCTCGCCGAGTGGGAGGATCGCTTCATCGCGTGGCTCGAGAACCCGACGCCGCAGGCGTTGCTGGAGGCCTCCATCTTCTTCGACTTCCGCGTCGCCCACGTCCACGGCGCGCTCTCGGTCGACTCCCTCGACCGGATCGTGGACAGGGCGCGCGGCGCGCGCACGTTCCTCGCGGCGATGGCCAAGTCGGCCCTCACCTTCAAGCCGCCCGGCGGGCTGCTGCTGCGGCTCCGGGGCGAGTCCTCGCGGATCGACATCAAGCTGAACGCGATCTCGTCGATCGTCTTCCTGGCGCGCGTGTACGGCATCGAGGCCGGCGCGCGCTCCTCCAACACGCTCCAGCGGCTGGCCGCGGCGCTCGACGCCGGCTACATCGAGAAGGACACCTGCGACACGCTCTCGGAGGCCTACCGCTTCCTGCTGCGGCTGCGCCTTCGGGAGCAGCTCCGGACCTTCGCCGAGGGGCGGCTGCCGACCAACGTCGTCGTCATGGGCGCGCTCTCCTCGCTGGAGCGCAGCCGGCTGCGCGACGTCTTCCGCGCGATCGAGGCCTGGCAGCGCCGCGCCTCCTACCACTACCGGACCGAGACGTTCTGAGGCGCTAGCGCCGCTCGATCGAGCGCGTGCGGTCGCGGAAGAGGAACCCCTGCGCGAGGTCCACGCCGAGCGCGCGGGCGACCTCGAAGTCGCCGGTGGTCTCGATCCCCTCGAACACCGTGCGGGCGCCGTTCTCGCGCGCCATCCGCGCGAGCGCACGCACGAGCGACCGGGACCGCGCCTCGCGCATGCGGGGCAGCAGCGACCGGTCGAACTTGATGACGTTGGCACCCGACAGCGCCTCGAACGTGAGGAGCCCGCCGGCCGCCCCGACGTCGTCGAGCGCGACCTTCAGCCCCCGGGCGCGGAGCGCGGCGAACATCCGGCTGGCGCGGACCGCGTCGGCCGCCGCCATGCTCTCGAGCACCTCGACGATGACCCGGGTCCTCGACCAGGAGAAGAGCGTGAGGAACGGGTTGGTGCGCGCGTCGCCCGCCCGCAGGAAGCTGAGCGGATCGAGGTTCACGAAGAGTGGCGTCCGCGGGGCGTGCTCGATCTGGTGGAGCTTCAGCGAGAGCTCGGCGCGGAGCCTGAGCCCGGGATCCGGATCGAGCGCCGCGAGGACCCTGTCCGGGGCGGCCAGCCGCCCATCGTGGCGGCGGAAACGGGCTAGCGCCTCGTAGGCCTGAGTCCGGCCCGATCGCAGGCTCACGAGGGGCTCGTACTCGGTGAAGAAGCGGCCGTGGTCGAGCAGGGCTCGCGCCTCGTCCAGCCCGATCCTCTCCAGCGCCGGGACGGGGTGGGCGGCGTGTGCGCTCGCAGCCTCTCGCGACCGTCCCGGGGCGGCCCTGTGTAGGGAGGGCTGCACGCCCGAGAGTGTTTCAGCTATGCCCGCTTCCGTCATACGCATCCCCGGGGGACACGGGTCCGGGCCAATACCCCCCAGACCGTTGGTGGGACATTATCCTACCCGGTATCCAGACGCCACCTTTCGCACACGTGTTAGTAAGTATGCGGATGTTCTGGTTCGAGCCTGCTTGGGACAGCCACGTCTACTGGGCCGTCGACCTCGAGACGGGAGGGTTCGACCCGAAGAGTGACCCCATCCTCTCGATCGGGATGGTGCCGATCCGGAACGGAAGCATAAGGGTCGGCGAGGCCTGGACCTCGCTCGTGCGCCCCGAGCCGGGCGGCAACATCCGGTCGGAGTCGATCACCGCGCACCAGCTCATCCCCTCGGACGTGGCGAACGCGCCGACGCTCCGCGAGGCGCTCACGCACGTAGACGTCCGGCTCCGCGGCGGAGTGCTGCTCGTCCACCAGGCGTCGCTCGACGTCGCGTTCCTCAAGCGCGGCTTCACCGCCGCCGGGGCGGAGTGGCCGAAGCCGGCGGTGGTGGACACGGTGGACCTGCTGGTGAGGTTGGCCCAGCGTTCGCTGTGGGTGAATCCATCGGCGCCCGACATGGACCCCGAGGTCAACCTGAACCGCTCGAGGAAGGCGCTCGGCCTCCCCGACTACGGTCGTCACGACGCGCTCACCGACGCGATCTCGACCGCGGAGCTCTTCCTCGTGCTCCGGAAGAGGCTCGGCGCGAGGAAGCTCGGCGACCTGCGGTAGGGGCCACCTCACCTTCGTCGATGGCGCCGCCGCGGCAAGGTCCGCCGGCCGATCCGCGGACCATCGCGCGCACGCTTCTCGACGCAAACGGTCGTCTCCGGTCACGGGAAGCCCCAAGTTGGCCCATTGGCTATGCCATGGACGCTGACTAACGTCCGTTCTCACCGTTCGTGCCTGTCGTGATGATGCACGTGTGACGTGAAGTCACCCAGGGGGGCACCTCATGATCGCAGGCACGCTTTCGGTGCAGTTGCTCGCGCTGCTGTCCGGCATCTGCACTACGGGAAGCACCCGGCAATGCAAGCTGACGGGGTGCGACAAGCCCACCCAAGTCTGCCTGGCCGACCGGACCTGGGGCCCATGCAGTTGCGATTGCAGCGATGGGAACGCATGCACGAGCGACACCTGGACAGGGACGACCTGCCAGCACATCCCAATCCCAACAGACGACGGCAACCCCTGTACCGCTGACGCCTGCAACCCGGCAACAGGCGTCACGCACGCCCCGGTGGCGTCTGGTACGAGTTGCTCGGACGGCAACCCCTGCAACGGCCTCGAAGGCTGCGACACCGCGGGCGTCTGCCAACCAGGCACACCGTTGCCTACAGACGATGGGAACCCCTGCACCGACGATGGATGCGATGTGGTCACCGGCGTCTGGCACCTAACCGCCGCGGCTGGCACGTCATGTACCGATGGCAGCGTCTGCAACGGCCTCGAGACATGCAATGCCGTCGGCATCTGCGCGGCGGGGCCGGCTCCTCTGCTGGACGACGGCGATCCCTGCACCGCGGACACCTGCGACCCCTATCTTGGCGTCGCGCACGCCCGAATCCCCGCGTGCGTCTTCATACCCGCGGATCCAGCTGCACTGGCACCCGCGCTAAGCCGTAGCTCAGTCACCTCCTTTGCGGACGCAGTCGCCTTTCTCTTCCGCCCACCGCAGCCGATCCAGTTCGGCGTTACCCCTGCGGTCTTCGACGCGACACGCATCGCCGTCGTCCGCGGCCGTGTGCTGGGAACGGACCACTCCCCTCTCGGCGGAGTGCTCGTGAGTATCCTGGCCCTCCCGGAGTTCGGACATACCTATACTAGGGTCGACGGCGGCTTCGACCTGGCGGTCAACGGCGGCGGCAGCCTCACGGTCAACTACGCGCACGAGGGCTATCTAACGAGCCAGCGATCCATCCAGCCGATCTGGAACGAGTACTCGCCGGTGTCCGACGTTGTCCTCGTTCCCCTCGATCTGGCGTCCACCGTCATCACGCTTGGCTCTCCCATTCCTCAGGTTGCCAGCGGATCGGTGGTGACGGACTCGGCCGGAACCCGCCAGGTCACGATCCTGATCCCGGCCAACACTCAAGCCGGACTGTCCCTGCCAACTCAATCCACCGAGCCCCTGAGCTCTATGACGATCCGGGCCACCGAGTACACGGCCAACCGGCTCGGCGAGAAGGCGATGCCTGGCGAGCTGCCTCCGGCGAGCGGCTACACCTACGCGATCGAACTCGGCGCTGACGAGGCCGTGGTCGCGGAGGCGACCGACATCCAGTTCGATCGCCCGGTATCGTTTTACGTCGACAACTTCCTCAGGTTCCCCGTGGGCGGCGCGGTACCCACGGGCTACTACGACAGGACCAAGGCGAAATGGCTGCCATCAGCCGACGGCAGAGTCATCAAGATCCTCGCGATCACGGACGGGACCGCGCAGATCGACGTCGACGGAAGCGGCGCTGCAGCCGACTCGGCGAAGCTCGCCGGCCTCGGCGTGACGAGCGATGAGCTCCATCAACTTGCGCAACTCTACCTGCCGGGGCGCGAACTCTGGCGCGCTCAGGTCACGCATTTCACGCCGTGGGACTGCAACTGGCCAACCGGGTGCAAAGGCGCGTGCACGGCCCCCAACCTTCCTCCCCCGGCTCCGCCCACACCCGATCCGTGCCAGGACGCCGTCGGGGGTTCCATCATCGAGTGCCAGGCGCAGGTGCTCGGCGAGAGAATCCCAATCGTCGGGACGGCGCTGAGCCTCCACTATCAGAGCGATCGCGCCGCCGGATTCGGAAGGTCCATCGAGATCCCACTGACGACCGACGCCGTGCTCGATTCCACCCTCATGCGCATCGACTTAACGGTCCGGATTGCTGGACGGGACATCCAGCGACAGTTCGTTCCGCCTTTCACCCCGAACCAGGCATGGACCTTCGTATGGGACGGGACGGATGCATACGGGCGGTGGATGGTGGGGAGGGCGCTGGCCGAGGTCGAGGTGGAATACAACTACGAGACCACATACCTCGCCCCGGCCGGGAATCGGAGCTTTGGCGCATTCTCGGCCACTGGAAGTCCCCTCCCCTCCCTCCCCCCGAGCGCCCCGTTTCCGCTGCGACAAAGGTTCACGGCATGGCTCGGGACACTGGACCAGCGCCGGACAGGGTTGGGAGGATGGAGCCTCAGCGCACATAGCGCGTACGATCCGCCGTCATCGATGCTCTATCTCGGCACCGGTGCGCGCAGGAGCGCCGAGGGTTTGCCAGTGACCATCGACACGATCGCCGGTGGCGGGTCGACGTGGATGCTGACGGGACTGCCTGCTACACAGGTCAGGCTCGCGCTGGGAACGCTGGGAGGCATCGCTCTTGCTCCAGACCGCTCAGTGTATTTCGTTGAAGAGAATCCCTTCGCTGTCCGAAGAATAGCTCCCGACGGCATTCTGTGGACGGTAGCTGGCAAACCAAGCAATTGCACGCCCCTGAGCGAGGGCATCCCAGCGACCCTTGCTTGCCTCGGACCTCAAGACATCGCTTTCGGTCCCGACGGCGCGCTATACGTCGCGGACCGTCAAACAGCACCGGACTTCATCACACAGCTGTCCCGCATTCTGAAGATCGGATCCGACGGGATCATCCACATCTTCGCGGGAATCGGCCCTGCTGGATTCACCGGAGACGGAGGCCCCGCAACCCAGGCGCAGATCGAAGTCACGCAAGGCCTCGCATTCGGCCCGGACGGCTCCCTCTACTTGCTCTCCCGGGGACGGCTCCGAAGAATCGACCCATCAGGCGTAATCACGACAATCGCTGGGAATGGAAGCGCCAGTGCGTCATTCGGCGATGGGGGCCCTGCGACCCAAGCGCGCTTCTGCGCCCTAGGCAAGATCGCGGTTGGGCCAGACGGCAGCATCTACCTTCCCGACTCGTTGAACCGTCGGCTGAGAAAGATCACTCCCGACGGCATCATTCGCACCATTGCCGGCCCCGGTTTGGTCAGCGCTCCCGGCGATGGCGGGCCGGCGCTGAACGCAGGCTTCGGATATCTATATGGCATCGCCCTGGGCCGCGACGGATCCATCTTTCTCGGCGAAGACTACGCCTATGCGTACTACACCCACACGCGCATTCGAATGATCGCGCCGGATGGCACGATCAGCACCATATCTGGGGGAAGCCCGTCCGGATTTGCAGGAGACGGCGGACCTGCGACCGCGTCATTACTCGATGGTCCAATCGGCCTCGCTTCGAATCCTGACGGCACGTTGTACGTCGCGGACGTCTTCAACTCGCGGATCCGTGCGGTCAGTCCGGAGCGCGTGTCCGGTCTCGCCGGCGCGTACTACATACCCACCGAAGACGCTGAGAACCTCATGGTGTTCGACGCCGAAGGGCGCCATCTCGAGACGCGCGACACCACGACAAACGTTGCTTTGTACTCGTTCTCCTACGACGCCTGGGGGTGGCTATCGGGGGTGCTGGACCGGGACGGACTCCTGACGACCATCGCGCGGGACACCACGGGGAGTCCAACTGCGATAGTCGCGCCTCATGGGCAGCGCACCTCACTATCCCTAGACCCCAACGGCTACCTTGCCTCCGTCGCGAACCCGGCCGGCGAATCGGTCTCGATGACCTACGACAACCTGGGGCATCTGAGCACGTTCACCGATCGTAGGCAGGGGGTGCACGCCTTTTCGTTCACCGGGGGCCGGCTGACACGAGACACGAACCCCGCAGGCGGCGTCAAGGAACTCGCTCGTACCGTCGCCCCAGGACGATACCGGGTCCAGCTCTCGACGGCATTCGACGCCACGAGGACCCTGTTCTCGCTCTTCGATGTGGAGCGCCTCGCAACCGGCGATCGAGTCCAGACCAATACGTCGCCAGACGGCACGCAGCGGATCACGCGGTTCGATCCGAGCGGCACCATGTCGGCGCTCTCGCCGGACGGAACCACTTCGAGCTTCACGCCTAAGCCCGATCCGCGATTTGGGCTCCAGGCTCCGCTCGTCTCCACGACCATGACGCTTCCGAGCGGCCTCCAGATTTCGACCTCGCACACCCGCGCGGTCGCGCTGGCGGACGAGTCGAATCTTCTCAGCCTTACGAAGCAGACCGACACGGCGACTGTCAACGGGCGAGCGTGGGTGGCCGTGCGGGATGCTGTGAGTCGCCGGAAGTCAGTGACCTCACCGGCGGGTCGCACGGCAGCTTCGTTCTTCGACGAAATGGGACGCGTGGTGCGCGTCGAACCCCCCGGCTTCCCGACACACTACGCGACCGAAATCTCCTATGGCCCAAACGGCGAGATCCTCGCCGTCGCACAGGGAGCGAGGACGACGACCTTCTCCTTCTTCGGCACCGGAGAAACGCAGACGATCACCGACCCGGAATGGCAGACGACCTCCTTCACCTACGATCTCGCCGGCCGGATGGAAACGGTGTCGATGCCCGGCGGCCGGACGATTGGGCTGGCCTACGACGCAGGTGGCAACCTGGCCTCGCTGACGCCGCCTGGGCGTCCGTCGCACGCCTTCTCCTTCACCGCAAACGACCTCACTGAGAGCTACGCTCCCCCGAGCGTCGCCGGGACGGGACTCGGGAGCACGTCGTACGAGTATTTCTTGAACGGCGCGCTCGCCCAGGTGCTCCTGCCGGACTCCACGACCGTCGTTCCCGGATACGACGAGGCGGGGAGGCTCACCTCGGTGACCACCGCTCGCGGCGCGAGCTCGATCGGATACGACGGCGCCGGCCGCGTGCAGTCCGTTGGAACGCCGGAGAATGAATGGATCACGTTTGGCTATGACGGCTTCCTGCTGACAGCGGCATCCTCGACGGGGTCTGCACCGGGAGTGGTGTCCCGAACGTACGACAGCGACTTCCGCGTGGCGACGAGCAGCGTGAATGGGAGCGCGGTGTCGTACTCGTACGACTACGATGGCTTGCTCACCGGTGCGGGCGCGCTCAGCGTCGGGCGGGACGCAACAAGTGGACGGATCACCGGGACGACGCTGGCAGGGACGACGACGGCGCAGGGCTACAACGAATACGGCGAGCTCTCGACCTTCACCCTGAGCGTCGGCGCCGCAACGCCATACGCCTACGTGCTTACACGTGATCTCATCGGACGGATCACCGGGAAGTCGGAGACCGTCCAGGGCGTGACCGACGCGTACGCCTATGTCTACGACGACGCGGGGCGGCTAGCGACCGTGACGAAGAACGGCAGCCAGACGGCGAGCTACGTCTTCGACGCGAACGGGAACCGGGCGAGCGTGACGACGGCGGCAGGGACCACAATCGCCACGTATGACGACCAGGACCGGATGAACACCTATGGCGCAGCGTCCTACGCCCACGGCCCGTCCGGGGATCTGAGGACGAAGACTGGCGGCGGCCAGACGACGACCTACTCATACGACGCGCTTGGGAACCTTCTCGGTGCGTGGCTGCCGGACGGCAGGTCCATCGCGTACGTGATCGACGGGCTCAACCGACGGATTGGCAAGAGGGTCAACGGAGTCCTCGTCGAGGGGTTGCTCTACGACGGCCAGCTTCGACCCGTGGCCTGGCTCGACGGCGCGGGCCAGGTCTACGCGCGGTTCGTCTACGGGACGCACATCAACGTGCCGGAGTACATGACCACGAGTGCGGGCACGTTCCGCATCGTCACAGACCACCTTGGCTCCCCGAGGTTGATCGTGAACACGAGCACGGGGACGATCGCGCAGCGCATCGACTACGACGAGTGGGGCGTCGTCATCTTCGACACGAATCCGGGTTTCCAGCCGTTCGGGTTTGCGGGCGGTTTGTACGACCGGGACACCGAGTTCGTACGCTTCGGGGCGAGGGACTACGACCCGCGGACTGGGAGGTGGACGAACAAGGATCCGGTGAGGTTTGCCGGTGGAGTTTTCAACCTATACACCTATAGCGCGAACGATCCGCTACGGCTCATTGATCCCAGCGGCTTGGACGAGATTGTCTACTCGCTGAGTGCGCACACGATCGTGTGGCGTGATGACGCCGGCAACGTGATGGCCACCTACAACGGCATCAGCGGCCCATACGGCAACGGCCCCCTTCCGAGCGGTTACTATGTCGGCTCGAATCTGAGATCGAGAACGGCTGCGGGGATGGTCTGTAATCGCGGCACCGATAGCACGGTCGGATTCAGTCTTGATCTCGATCCACAGTTTTCCACCGAGCGCACGCTGCTGCGTATTCATCCGGACGAAGAACCCGACGGAACTGCGGGGTGCATAGGGATTTCCTGCGGTGACGCCCAGGACCTGTATAGCGCGTTGGGCGACTACATAAACGTACGCGGCAACCAGGGCATCCCAGTCACGGTGTATCCATGACGTGGGCGGCAATCGTGGTGGCTCTCATCGCAGCCTCTGGCCCACCACTCGCCGGTGCTAACACCAGGACGGAGGCGCTCGTTGCCGTCCTAGAGGACCTTCCGCCGGTTCCGCCGCAGGCTATCGGTTCGCCTCGGGTCCGGGTGGCATTCCATGGGACCGGACATCGATGGCGCGCGTTCCCAGATGGACTCGTGCAGAATCATCCACTCGTGTTCGACACGAATCGGTATCGGGATAGCCTTGAGGAGTTGCGCAATGAGTTGCCCACGACCGTAACGTGGACCGCCTGCTCAGCTGGTCGGAGCCTTGGCGCCATTCGAACTGAGTTGCCGCCCGCCTGGCCCTACATGAGCTATCGCGGAACGCACCGGGTCGCCGATGGAGGGGAGCCGCCTCATGTTGGCGAACGAACGACGGACTTTTCAGGCTGGAACGGCATTCCCGCCTTTCGCCCCCTGATCCTGTCGACATCCGGCCGCTGTTCGGACCCCGACCAGTGGAAGCCGCGTGCTCTTCCGCCCCATTTGGCGATGGCGCTCCGGGAGAGGATCCGCGAAAGCGCACTTGCCATGAGATCCTGCGAGAAGGACGGTCACGCCGTCCCCTGCGATCTTGCTCATCGGGATTGGCGGGTAGGCGAGGTCCTGGCGTCCCGCAATGGCGAATGGCTCGTTCACGCTAAGGGGGCCGATCCGCGGGAAGCTGCGCTCAGCGCATTGTTCCACGTGTCCCGCTCCGGACTCGTCCGCGCGGTGGGGCTAGACATGCGTGTGGTCGATGCGGGCGACTGGGACGCCGACGGCCAGTCCGAGGTCCTGGCCAAGTTCGAGCGATACAATCACGATGGGTACACGCTCTTGTATGGAGAGGATCTCGCCCTAAGCGCCACTTTCGGCTGGATCTACCACTGAGTACGAGATCCGATACACGACCCGCTACGCGGTCTCCTCCGCGCCGATCGGCTCCAGCTCCGCCAGTGGGTCTGGCGCCAGCGGCGTCCTCTCCTCGGTGACCGCCACCACCTCCCGCCCGTTGACGATGACGCACGGGACGAGCTCCTCGGTGCCGGGTGGAGCGGGGGTGACCACTGCGTGGCGGAGGGTGAAGAAGCCGTCGTGGTGGAGCATGAAGTCGGAGATCCGGACTCCCGGCATCAGCGCCAGCTCGCCGACCACGACCGCGTCCTGGAGCCAGCACTCCACGGGGCGCGACTCGGCGCCGGCGCTCACGTGCAGCTGGAGCAGCGGCTCGGGAGCGAGCGGGACGATCAACTCCACGAGGCTGCGCCGGAGCGCGAGGAAGGGCAGCGTCCGGTCGCCGCCGTGGGAGACGTCGGTGATGACCAGGAACGGCCGAGGCTTCTGGAGGTGCTCGCAGAACGCGTGGAGCCGCGGGACGTGGAAGGTCCCCCTGAGCCAGCGCGAGCCCGCGAGGATCCATGCCTCGATCTGCCGCTGCGGCGGTCGGTAGCTTCCCATCGCGCCCCCGTGTGTGGACCACCTCACACGAGAACATCCTTCCCTGTGGGGAAGGCTGCCAGTACCGCTCCCGAGGGTCACACGGCTGGGCTCACCCTGATGCGCCTGGCTGGGCTCCCTCCGACGCCGCCCCGTCCGAGCGGAGGTCCTCCGAAAGGGCCGCCCTCTGCTCCTCCGAGAGCGGCTGCTCGCCCGTGAGCGATCCCAGGTCGCACCCGATGGCGATCGGCACCCGGCCCTTCACGTCGAAATTGAGGTACTGGACCGACGAGAGCCGGTCCGTACCCACCTGGCGCGGGTCGAAGCGTGGCCGGACCCGCTCGCCGTCCTCGAGCTTCAGGTAGACGCGCCCAGGGAGGTCGATCCACTCGCGCAGCCGCCGATCCCGCACCTCGGGGTCAGGGATCTCGATGAGGAGCGTGGCCGCGAGCTCTCCCGGCCCCCCCAGGAGCTCGCCGTAGGTCTCGAGCTCGTGCTGGATCTCCGCCTCCTTCACCATCCGCTCCGCCCGGATCATCTCCTGCACCTGGTAGCGCATCGTGACCGCGTTCTCGAAGAGGAGCGTCAGGCTGCTCCCGAAGTGGACTCGCCGCCGTCGCTTCGCCTCCATCACGGCGGGGCGGAGCTCGTCGCGCGCCCGCTCGTACGTGGAGAGGTCCAGGATCTCCTCGCGCCTCAGCGGCCTCATCGTCCTCCTCCTCCCTTCGCGGCTACTCCACCCGCGCCCTCGCCGGCCGCGGCGACGTCGTCGAAGGACTCGCCGCGGTAGGCGCGCGCCAGGATCGAGAGCGGGTGGAGCGGCGTCCGTCCGGCGTGCTGCCTGAACTGGAGCGCCGCCAGGGGGCAGTCGGTCGCCCAGACCCGCGCCTCCGCCGCCTTCATCCCGTCGAACGCCTTCTTGCCGAGCCGTGCCGACGGCTCGAACCCCTCGACCGTCATGGCGAAGGTGCCGTCGTGGCCGCAGCACTCCAGCACGCTCGCGGTCACGGTCACGCCGGGGATCTTCCGCAGCAGGTCGCGCCCCTTGAAGCCGATCCCCTGCGCCCGCAGGTGGCAGGGCGCGTGGTACGCGATCGCCCCGCCCGGCGGCGACGACCTGAAGTCGGTGTTGAAGCGCGGCTCGTCCCGGATCGACCAGACGTACTCTCCGGCGTCCATCACCGCGCCAGCGAGCCGCTCCGCGCGCTCGCGATCGGCCCCCTCCAGCAGGTGCGGCCACTCGCGGCGCATCATCATCGAGCAGGTGGGGTTCACCACCAGCACCTTCGCCCCCCGCTCGACGAAGGGGATCAAAAGCGCCAGGTCGCGGTGCGCCTGCGCCCGCAGCGAGGGGAGGTCCCCCTGCTCCCACGCGGGCATCCCGCAGCAGGCGAGCCCCATGACGACCCGGACGTCCACGCGGCTCCGCGTGAGGACCTCGACCACGTCGCGCCCGAGCCCGGGGGCGTTGTGCTGGACGAAGCAGGTCTGGAAGAGGACCACCTCGCCGCCCGGCTCCGCCCGCACGAGCCCCTGCTCCTCCGCCCAGGCGTCGAAGGGCTTCGCCGCGAAGTCGGGCAGGAGCTTGTCGCGGTGGATGCCGACCGCCTTCTCCATCAGCACCCGGAGCGGGCGGGAGCGGTTGGCGGCGTTGGCGAGGCCGAAGGAGAGGCGCGCCAGCTTGCCGGCGGTGTCCGGATCGTTGAGGACGCGCATCCGGAGCGTCTTCCCCTTGCCGCGCCGATCGACCGCGCGGAAGCGGTGGACCAGCTTGGGGAAGTCGAGCTGGAACGGGTGCTTGTCACGCGGCGTGTACGGGCACTGGACCTCGCAGAGCTTGCACTGGAAGCAGGCGTCCATCACCTGCCTGGTCTCGGCGGCGTCCACCTTCTTCGCGTCGCCGTCGTGGCGCCGATCGACGAAGGAGAAGAGGCGCGGGAAGGCGTCGCAGTACTTGAAGCAGAGCCGGCAGCCCGCGCAGATCCCGAAGGCCCGCGTGACCTCCAGGTCCAGGAGGTCGCGCCGCCAGTAGCGCTCCTCCGATGGATCGTAGGAGAGCCCCTCGGTGGGCTGGAAGCCGCCTTCGCCGGGCATGTGCACCCTTCCCCGGCGCGGGAGCGCCGGAGCGCCCCGGCGCCAGCGCGAGCTCTACGTCACCGTCTTGAGCATCTTCTCGAAGCGGCCGGCGTGCGACTTCTCGGCCTTCGCGAGCGTCTCGAACCAATCGGCGACCTCGCCGAAGCCCTCCTCGCGGGCCACCTTCGCGAAGCCGGGGTACATGTCGGTGTACTCGTGCGTCTCCCCGGCGATCGCGGCCTTCAGGTTCAGGACGGAGTCGCCGAGGGGTAGGCCGGTGGCGGGATCGCCGACCGGCTTCAGGAAGTCGAGGTGCCCGTGCGCGTGGCCGGTCTCGCCCTCCGCGGTCTCACGGAAGTTGCTCGCCACTTCCGGCAACCCCTCCACGTCCGCCACCTTGGCGAAGTAGAGGTAGCGCCTGTTCGCCTGCGACTCGCCGGCGAAGGCGTACTTGAGGTTCTCGTGCGTCTTGCTGCCCTTCAGCGTTGCCATGTCATGGCCTCCCAGGTCTCCCCAAGAGGTAACGTCTCGCGCGGCCGGGACACCGCCCCACTTGGGTCCGCGCCACCGGGAGTGGGGCGGAAGCTCACTTCCGGACGGTGAGCACGGGACACTTCGCGCGTCGAACGACGCGCTCCGCGATCGAGCCCATCAGGGCGTGCTCGATCCCGGTGCGCCCGTGCGTCCCCATCACGACCAGGTCTGCCTTGGAGTCCTGGGCGATGCGCACGATCTCGCCAGCCGGGTCGCCCACCGCGGTCTCGACCGAGACGCGCTTCGCGCCGGCCTTCACAGCCAGCTGACGCCACTCCTCGAGGTGGCGCGTCGCCTCGTCGGACAGGTCCTGCAGCATCCGCGAGCTCGCCACGGCCGAGCCGTCGGGGAAGGTGTAGCCCGGGATCGGGTACGCGTGGACCAGCAGGATCTCTGCGTCGAACTTCGCCGAGAGCTCGATCGCCGTCTCCATCGCCGCCCGGGCGGTCTCCGAGAAATCCACCGGGCAGAGGATGCGCTTCCATTCGACCCTGGCCATCACGGTCCCCTTCACGCTGGGCGTCATGCCCGTACAGGGATCATACTCCCGCGAGGTGCACCATGGTCGGCACCCGGATAGGATGCGCGCCCCATGGCCGCGGCCCACATGCCGGCACCAGCGCCGGGAATCGACGAGCGGACGCGCGGCCTCGCCTTCGCGTTCGCCGCCTACGGCGCGTGGGGCTTCTTCCCGCTCTACTTCAAGGCGCTCGGCGGCCTGCCAGCGCTCGAGATCCTCTCCCACCGCATCCCGTGGTCCGCCGTGTTCATGGCGGGCTACGTCGCGGTGACGGGGCGCTGGCGCGACGTGCTCGCAGCCCTCCGAACCCCCGCGACGGTCGGCCTGCTCGCCGTGACGACGAGCCTCATCGCGCTCAACTGGGGGATCTACGTCTGGGCGGTCAACGCCGGGCGGATCGTCGAGGCGAGCCTCGGCTACTTCATCAACCCGCTCGTCAACGTCCTCCTGGGCGCGCTCTTCCTGGGCGAGACGCTCTCACGCCCCTCCCGCTGGGCCGTGGGGATCGCCACCGCGGGGGTGCTCGTCCTCGCGGTCCGCGTCGGAACCCTGCCCTGGATCCCGCTCTCGGTCGCGGCCTCGTTCGGCCTCTACGGCCTCCTGAGGAAGCGCGCGGAGGTGGACTCGACCGTCGGCCTGCTCGTGGAGATGCTCCTGCTCTTCCCGCTGGCCGTCGGCTGGCTCGCCTGGCTGCAGGCGCGCGGCGCGGGGGCCTTCGGCGGCGGCGTCCGGATCACCCTGCTCCTCATGGCGGGGGGCGTCGTCACCGCGCTGCCGCTCGTCTGGTTCGGGATCGCCGTGCGCCGGCTCCGCCTCGCCACGATCGGCTTCGTCCAGTACGTGACCCCGACGACGCAGCTGCTGCTGGCGGTCTGGCTCTACGGCGAGCGCTTCACGCGGGCGCACGCCGCCGCCTTCGGCCTGATCTGGCTCTCGCTCGGCATCTACACCGCCGAGGCGCTCTGGCGGCTGCGGCGCCCCGCGCCCTGAGCGGCCGCTACCGGTCGAAGAAGCCGGGCGGCGGCGGGCGGCGGTCGCGCCGGCTCTCGCTGACGAACGACCCGATGGTCTGGAGCGCGCGCGCGAGGAACTTCTCGAAGCGGCCGATCTCGTCGTCGTTGCGCGGGACGATCTCGTCGGCCAGCGCGTCGCCGCGGGCCAGCCGCTCCGGGAGCGCCTCGAGGACCGCGCCCATCCGGTTGATCCGCTCGAAGACGAGCGTCTCCACGATGAAGACGATGAACGCAGCGAGCCCGAGCGCGAGCAGCGCGACCAGGATCACGACGCGGTTCCGGAGATCGTCCATCCCCTCGTAGAGCGGCGTGACGTCGCGCTCCAGCAGGACCACCCCCTCCACCGAGCCGTCGCGGGCCACGAGCGGGAAGGCGCCGCGCTCGAGGATCGCGCCGCGGCGGCTGGTCCGGTCCAGCACCCGCGGCTCGGCCGGCACGTCGGAGAGGCGCGAGAAGCCGCGGAGGATCTCCTCGTCGCGGCTGGTGGCGTCGAGCACCACCAGCTCGGCCCGGTCGTTCCACCCCCGCGCCCCCTTGGTCCTCCCCCACGCCTCGCGGTCCAGGCGGCTCTTCGCGAGGAGGATGCCGTACTCCTCGAAGCGGACGCTGCGGAGCTGGTTCAGGAAGGTGTGGAAGTCGATCCCGAGCTCGACGTAGCCGATGAGCCGCTGGCCGAGCCGCCAGGGACGGACGACCCGCACGGCGTAGGCGGTCCGTCCCAGCTCGCGCCCGCTCGCCTCCTTCCCGGTGGCGACCGCCTGCAGGAAGGAGGGGCGGTGCACCAGGTCGCCGAACTCGTCGGGGCGGTGCATCCGCAGGAGGACGCCGTCCTCGGGGTCCGGGGCGTGGAACGTCCAGTGGGTCACGCCGTTCAGGTCGCGCAGCCGCTCGAACAGCGGCTGCGCCGCCGCGTGCAGGGCCGCGCGGTCACTGGAGGCGAAGCGCCGGGCGAGGTCGTCGTTCGCCATGATGACGTCGAGGAAGCCGGCGAGCCGCTCCTCCTCGATCGCCTGCGCGCGCTCGAACGCGAAGCTCTCGCCGACCATCTCGCGGAGGCTGGCGCGCTGGACGGCGCGCTCGTGGACGAAGCGCATGAGGTACGCCGTCGCGACGGCGACGAGGACCAGGCCGGCCACGAGCGCCGTGATGAGCTTCGCGCGGATGCTGAGCTGCATGCGCCGGCAGTCTACCAGCGGCGAGGCGCCCCGGCCCACCGTGGTGTAGATTCCGCGGGTGCGCATCCTCCTCTCCAACGACGACGGGGTCCACGCCGCCGGCATCAGGGCCCTCGCCGCGGCCTTCGCCGGTGACGAGGTCTGGGTGGTGGCTCCGGACCGCGAGCAGTCGGCCTCCTCCCACGCCATCTCGCTCCACAGGCCGCTGCGGTTGCACGAGCTCTCCCCGCGGCGCTGGTCGGTCGACGGCACCCCCACCGACGCCGTCTACGTCGGGCTGCACCACGTCTTGAAGGGGCAGCGCATCGACCTGGTCGTCTCCGGGATCAACCACGGCCCGAACCTCGCCAACGACGTGCACTACTCGGGGACGGTCGCCGCGGCGATGGAGGGGGCGCTGCTCGGCGTCAACGCGCTGGCGATCTCCCTGGCCGCGCCGCCGCCCCACGACTTCACCGAGGCGGCCCGCTTCGCCGCCACCCTCGCGCGGCTCGTCGCCGCCTCCCCGCTCACTCCGGGGACGCTCCTGCTCAACGTGAACGTGCCTGCCGGGCCGGTGCGCGGCTTCCGCGTCGCGCCGCTCGGGAAGCGGACGTACGGGAACGCCGTGGTGGAGAAGGTCGATCCGCGCGGACGCCGCTACTACTGGATCGGGGGCGAGGGGGGCGCGCAGAACGAGGACATCCCGGGCTCGGACTGCAACACGGTGCTCGTGGACGGCCTCGCCTCCGTCACCCCGCTGCGGCTCGACTCGACGCACGAGGGGATCCTCGCAGGGCTCGCGACGCTCGAGCTCCCCGGCTACGCGGGGGGAGCGACGCGGTGAGGCGGCGGGCGGTCCGGTCCCCGGCGATCGCGGCGATCGCGGCGGTCGCCGCGATCCTGGCGACCGCCGCGGGCTGCGCGACGCCGCGCCCATACCGGCCGCTCTCGACCGTCTTCGCCGACGCGCACATCCACGACGAGCTGGAGCCCTCCGGCGTGTCGCACGTGGTGAAGCGCGGCGAGACGCTGTACCGGATCGCCCGGACCTACGCCATCGACGTCGCCGACCTGATGGAGACGAATGGAATCGCCGACCCGCGCGATCTCTCGGTCGGCCAGGAGC
>JBAVTL010000197.1:0-18680 GCA_049696175.1 Anaeromyxobacteraceae bacterium | reverse complement strand
GGTGACTACCCGTGCCGCCGCGGCGCCGCACACGAAGCCGCCGACGTGGGCGAAGTGGTCCATCGCGACCCCGGCCAGCGCCAGGCCGATGCCGGCCACGTTCCAGATGGCGAGGGCGGTGACGAGGTGGCGTGTCGGCGGGTCGGCCGTGAAGGCGCGCCAACTCCCGAGGACCCGGTGGCGGATGGCCAGCACGGCGCCAACGAGGCCGAAGAGCGCGCCAGAGGCACCAACGCTGACCGCGTCCTGGGCGAGGAGCGAGAGGGCCGAGCCGCCGACGGCGCTCGCGAGGTAGACCGCGAGGAAGCGCCTGGTTCCCAGCGCTCGCTCCAGCGGCCCGCCGGAGAGGACCGCCCCGGCCACGTTCCAGGCGAGGTGAGCCACCCCCGCGTGGAGGAAGGGGGCGGTCAGGAGCCGCCAGGGCTCGCCCGCCCAGACGTGCCCTCGCTCGAGGGCGCCGGCCGCCACGAGGTGGCGCGCGGAGGTGGAGTCGCCGGTGAGGGCCGTGAGCGCCCACGCGGACGCGCAGAGCAGGGCGATGCCGAGCGTCGCCGGCAGCTCCGCGAGCGCGGCGAGGCGTACCCTCGGCCCCGTACCGGGAGGTCGTCCCATCGAGCGCAGAGGATAGCGCCGCCAGCAGCGCTTTGGCGTCCTCCGTGGCTGATGGTATACGATCGGTGACAGCTCTCTGGAGGGGAGGGCATGGCCGACTTCGTCTTCAATCCCAGGCGCGCGCCGCGCGCGCCCGTGCGGTGCCGCGCCGAGATCGCCGGCGCGGACGGCGCGCGTTGGGAGAGCGAGACCGAGGACGTCGGCCCGCGAGGCTGCCAGATCGTCGCGCCCCACCGGCGCCCGCTCGGCGAGCCGCTCCAGTTGACCCTCTCCGCCGACGGGCTGCCGCGCACGCTCAGCGTCGGCGGCAAGGTGGCCTGGATCGGCGCCGCGCAGCCCTGGCGACTCGGCGTCGCGTACGCCGAGCAGGACGCCGCGGTCGCGATCGACTGGTACGACGCGCTGGCGGAGAGGACCCCCGAGCTCGCGGCCTACCGCGGCGTCCCCGAGCGGATCTCCACGGACGCCACGATCTTCCTCGGGCCGCCGCCGCGGCTCGTCGTGGACTTCACGAACGACGAGATCCAGATCCTCCGCTGCATGGGGAGTGGGATCTCGGTCGGGGAGCTGCGCGCGAGGCTCAAGGACGTCTGGCCTCGGGCCCAGCACGCGCTCTTCTCCCTCATCGTTAGGCGCCACGTCGTCTTGGCGCGCGGGGCGTCGGTCCTCCCCGGCGCCTGGAAGGAGATCCTCGCGGCGCTCGAGGTGACCCTCGCCGCAGACGAGCTGGAGCGCTCTTCGCGCTCGCCGCCGCCTGCCGTGGCCCCGGTCTCCACGAAGAGCGCGGCGCTGCCTCCCGTCCCACCGGCTCCTGCCCCTGCTCCTGCTCCTGCTCCGCGTGCCGCGCCTACGCCTACGCCTTCCGCTCCGGCCGGTCCCCCCACGCGCGTGATCTCACCCAGCCGTGAGACGCGCGCCTCGATGCGCGCGATCGACGCTGGGAGCGGGTGGGGTGGTCACGAGCCGCGGGCCGATTTCGAAGGGGCGGGCGTCGGCTGGAGGTCGCAGTCGCGCCCCCGGAGCCCCGAAGCCGACGGTCTCTTCCGGCAGGCCACGCACGAGGCCGACGCAGGGAAGGTCGAGGCCGCCATCGCGCTCCTGCGCCAGGCGCTTCAACTCTCGCCCGGCGACCCCGAGATCGCGGCTCTGCTCGGCCGCCTCGCCTTCCGCGATCGCTCCGTTCCGCGCAAGTGACGCGGTAGCCAACGTTCGCTTGCGAACGGTCCGCAATGTGGACCGTTCCAGTCTCGGGATCGGAGAGATAACGGCGGCTTGGAGGGTTGACGTCCCCTCTCGGGACGGGTATCACGGCCGCGCTATTTTCCCCGATCTCTTACCCCGTCATTAGCCACGGAGGGACGGCACCCGATGTACAAGATCGTCCGTCGCCAAGCGTTTTCCGATACGACTTTCCTCTGGGACGTCCACGCCCCAGACGTCGCCGCCGTGGCCCAGCCTGGCCACTTCGTGATGCTCCGCCTCCACGAGGGGTCCGAGCGCATCCCGCTGACGGTCGCCGACTTCGACCGCGAGGCGGGCACGATCACCCTCGTGGTCCAGACGCTCGGCAAGACCACAGCCGAGATGCGCGACGACTACAAGCAGGGAGACACCTTCTCCGACTTCGTCGGCCCGCTCGGCCTGCCCCAGCACATCGAGAAGTTCGGCCACGTGGTGCTCGTCGGCGGCGGCCTCGGCGTCGCGCCGGTCTACCCGCAGCTCCGCGCCTTCAAGGAGGCGGGGAACCGCGTCACCGGCATCATCGGCTTCCGCAACAAGGGGCTGATCTTCTGGGAGGACAAGTTCAAGCAGTACTGCGACGACCTGATCGTCTGCACCGACGACGGCTCGTACGGCAAGCCCGGCTTCGTCACGCAGGCCCTCAAGGAGGTCTGCGAGAAGGACAAGCCGACGCTCGTCGTCGCCATCGGACCGCTCCCGATGATGAACGCCTGCGTCGAGGCCACCCGCCCGTTCGGCGTGAAGACGATGGTCTCGCTCAACGCGATCATGGTGGACGGCACCGGCATGTGCGGCTCCTGCCGCGTCACGGTGAACAAGGACATCAAGTTCGCCTGCGTGGACGGCCCTGACTTCGACGGCCACCAGGTGGACTTCAAGGAGCTGATGAGCCGCCAGCGGCGGTTCAAGAGCCAGGAGGTCCAGGCGACCGAGGACTACGGCCACCTCTGCAACCTCGAGAAGCTCCTCTTCGACGAAGAGAAGAAGAACTACAAGAAGCTGAAGGACCTGAACCCGAAGCAGACGCACATGCCGGAGCGCGACGCCGCGGAGCGCGCCGCCAACTTCAAGGAGGTCAACCTCGGCTACTCGCTGCAGGATGCCCTCGGCGAGGCCGAGCGCTGCATCCAGTGCGCGAAGCCGACCTGCATCTCCGGCTGTCCCGTCGCCATCGACATCCCGGGCTTCATCAAGCACGTGGTCGTCCGCGACATCGACGGCGCCCTCGAGGTGATCAACAAGGCCTCGATCTTCCCGTCGATCTGCGGCCGCGTCTGCCCGCAGGAGAGCCAGTGCGAGGCGCAGTGCGTGATCGCCAAGGGCGGCAAGCTCGAGGCCGTCGGCATCGGCCGGCTCGAGCGATTCGTCGGCGACAACGCGAAGCCGAAGCCGGTGACCAAGCCGAAGTTCGACAAGAAGCTCGGCAAGGTGGCCATCTGCGGCTCCGGCCCCGCCGGCCTCACGGTCGCGGCGGACCTCGCCAAGTACGGCTGTGACGTCACGGTCTACGAGGCGCTCCATGTGGTCGGCGGCGTGCTCCAGTACGGCATCCCGCCGTTCCGCCTCCCGCGCGACATCATCTCCCGCGAGGTGAAGCGGCTCACCGACATGGGCGTCCAGATCGAGACCAACAAGGTCATCGGCCGGACCTTCACGGTGCCGCAGCTCATGAAGGACAAGGGCTACGACGCCGTCTTCCTCGGCGTCGGCGCGGGCGCCCCGGCCTTCATCGGGATCCCCGGCGAGTCGCTCGGCCAGGTCTACTCGGCCAACGAGTTCCTGACCCGCGTGAACCTGATGGGCGGCGACAAGTTCCCGATCCTCGACACGCCGATCACGCTCGGCAAGAAGGTGGTCGTCATCGGCGCCGGCAACACCGCGATGGACTGCCTCCGCGTCTCCAAGCGGCTCGGCGCGCCGTCGGTCAAGTGCGTCTACCGGCGCACCGAGGCCGAGGCTCCGGCCCGCATCGAGGAGCTCAGGCACGCGAAGGAGGAGGGGATCGAGTTCTTCTTCCTCCACGCGCCGATCGCGATCCGCGGCGACGCCGACGGCAACGTCACCGGCATGCAGGTCGAGGAGATGGTCCTCGGCGATCCGGACGAGAAGGGGCGCCGCAAGCCGATGCCCACCGGGAAGTTCAAGGAG
This sequence comes from Anaeromyxobacteraceae bacterium, assembly GCA_049696175.1. Classification (GTDB taxonomy): domain Bacteria; phylum Myxococcota; class Myxococcia; order Myxococcales; family Anaeromyxobacteraceae; genus DATIVK01. The sequence continues at coordinate 14,678 of JBAVTL010000197.1, read as the reverse complement.
ATCGAGTGCGACACGGTCATCGTCGCCCTCGGGACCAAGGCCAACCCGGTCATCCCGCAGTCCACGCCTGGCCTCCAGGTCAACAAGTGGGGGAACATCGCGGCTGACGACGGGAAGCCGGACGCGACGCAGGCGACGAGCATCCCGGGCGTCTTCGCTGGCGGCGACATCGTCACCGGCGGCGCGACCGTGATCCTCGCGATGGGCGCCGGCCGGCGCGCGGCGCGGTCGATCGCGACCTACCTCACGAACGGCAAGAAGTGGCCGGTCACCGCCGAGGACGTCGCGAAGTTCGAGCCGATGGCCCCGCACGCCTCCGGCGTCGCCGGCGCGGTCGAGTCCAGGACCTGCCCCAAGTGCCACCGGCCCGTCGAGGGTGACGAGGAGTACGTCTGCTGCGCCTCCGCGTCGCTCTCGTGGCGGTGCGACGACTGCGGCAAGGTGAGCGAGGGCTTCGCCTTCCCGTACGGCCAGTGCCCGGCGTGCGGCGGCAAGCTCGCGGTGCTCGACCCGAGGAAGGTCGAGGAGGCGAAGGCCCTCGAGGCCATCCGGATCGCCTTCGAGATCGAGCTCGGCGGCATGGCCTTCTACGGCAAGGCCCGCGACGAGTCGAAGGACCCGATCCTCAAGGAGCTCTTCGCCAAGTTCTACGGCATGGAGCAGGAGCACATGGCGACGCTGACGCGCCGCTACCACGCGCAGCCGCCGGCGGCGGCCGAGGGCTTCAAGATCGACCGCGCCGCCATCTACGCGGGGATCGAGCACAAGCCCGAGGATCCGGCCAACCTCTTCAAGATCGCGATCGCGTTCGAGGAGCGGGCGGTGAAGTTCTTCTCGGAGCAGGGCGCGAAGTGCGCCGAGGGCACCCCGGAGAAGCAGCTCTACAAGGAGCTGGCGGCCGAGGAGCGCGAGCACGTGGACACGCTCACGACCGAGTTCAACCGCTGGAAGCAGGGCAAGCCCGGGATGATGTAGCCCCCGGCGCCAGCGCCTGAGACGAGAAGGGCCCCGGGTGACCGGGGCCCATTCTCTATGGGGGGAGCGCCCTGCGTGGGCTAGGTAGCATGCTGTTGAGAAACGCGGATTCCCCCTTGGCACCGTCCCCTCTCCCTCATCGAGGGAGAGGGCTAGGGTGAGGGAGCAGGCGATCGCGGCGTCGCGAGGAGCCGATGGTTGGCTTGGGCCGGATGGTGGTGAGGCGTTCGACCTCGTCGAGGATCGCGATGGCGACGGACTCCGTGGCCGCGAGGGCCTCCTGGACCAGCGCCGGCGCTCCGCAGTGGACGGCCGGACGGTTCGCCACTCCGGCTACGAGGTCTGCCAGCGGATCAGGAAACGCGTCGAGGAGATCTTCGGCTGGACGAAGACCGTCGCGAGCTTCAGGAAGACCCGATTCAGAGGGCAGGCGCGCACGCAGCTCGCCGCTCACCTCGTCGCCGCCGCCTACAGCCTGCTCCGCCTCGCCAAGCTGATGCCCGCGACGCCGTGATCGCCGTGATCGCCCCCTCACCCCGTCCCTCTCCCCCGGTGGGGGAGAGGGGGAAGTTCAGTAAGGCTGCGGCCGCCGGTTACGCCGACAATCCTAGCCGCGTGTCCAGGCGGCGAAGCGCGAGGCGAACCAGGCGCAGCCGACCGCGATGACCGTCCAGAGCGCGATCTGGCGCCAGTCGCTCGTCCGCATCCCCATCCAGCCGGCGAGGAAGACGCCGAAGGCGCAGGCGACGGTGCCGATCCGTCCGACGAGTTTGCGGGTGCCGTCGCGGCTGGGATCCGGTTGGGCCATGGCAGCCACCTCTGGAAATGAAAAGGCCAAGACGCGTGGAACACGTCCTGGCCAGGTTCAGTGCGCGGTACAGGAGTCGAACCTGTGGCCTTCGGCTCCGGAGGCCGACGCTCTATCCATCTGAGCTAACCGCGCTTGTGAGGGGGCGGTTCTAGAACACCGCCCCCTCAAACGCAAGCCGAACTGCGCTCCCTGAGCCCTAGCCCGGATTCACGCAGGCGCAGGTCGCCGACGTGCCGCCGCAGGAGGCCTTGCTGTTGGTCGGGGCGGTCTCGGCGCAGTAGGTGCCGTCCGTCGCGCAGCAGGGCTGCGTGGGCGAGCAGGTGGCGCCCACCGGCGTCGCGCAGGTCACCGGCTGCTGGCAGGTGCCGCTCACGCAGGAGAGGCTCCCCGTGGTCGGGATGCAGCAGGACGGGTTGGTGCCGCCGCAGGCCGCGCCCTGACCGGCGCAAGGGGTGTTGCAGGTGCAGGGCACGGTGTCGGCGGCGGTCCCGGTGCAGGCGGCCTGGATGCCGCCGGAGTCGAGGGACGTGCAGGCGAGCCCCGTGCCCGTGCAGCACTTCGGGTCGCTCGCCCCCACGCCGCAGGCCTGGCTGCTCGTGGAGCAGGTGGTCACCGGGTACTGGCAGGTGTACGTGCTGGTGTCGCACTGGAGGGCGCCGGGGCTGCCGTAGCCGCAGCAGTCGGTGTTCGCGAGGCAGCCGCCGCCGACGCTCTTGCAGTAGCTCACCGCCTCGCAGGTGCCGCTCGAGGAGCCGCCGGGGATGACGCAGGACGACCCGGTGCAGCAGTCACCGGTCTTGGAGCAGCCGCCGCCGGACGGGACGCACTGCGGCGCGCACTTGTTCGTGGCTGAGTCGCAGTAGCCGGTGCAGCACTGCGTGCCGGCCGTGCAGGTGTCCGCGTCCGACTTGCAGGTCCTGCAGATGGTCGCGATGGGGGCCGTGGTGTCGGCGGGATCGAGCGTGCAGAAGCCCGTGCAGCAGCCCCCTGCGCCGCAGGTCGCGTTGAGGCTGGCGCAGCCGCCGCCGCCGTTCGAGACCGTGCAGACCTTCCCGAACTCGGCGGTCTGGACGCAGGAGTAACCCGTGCAGCAGGTGGACCCCGCCGCCGAGCAGTCGCCCCCAGCGGGGAGGCAGACCGGGTCGCGGCACACGCCCATGTCGCAGATGCCGCCGCAGCACTCGGCGCCGGTGGTGCAGGCGTCACTGGCCGGCCGGCAGAGAGCGCAGTGGCCCGAAGGGTCGCAGATGTGCTGGCAGCACGCGCCGTCGGTGGAGCAGCTGTTCGTAGGTCCGGTCGGCGTGCAGCCCGTCGGTCCAGTCTGGGCGCAGACGTTGCCGAACTCGGGGAGGTAGATGCAGGAGTTCGGGTCGCAGCAGGGGGTCCCGCCGCCGCTCGCGCAGGTGGCGCCGCCTGGCAGGCAGGCGTCGTTGGCCGGCGTGCACTTGAACGCTCCGGTGGCGTCCTGGGTGCACGGGTTGCCGTTGCAGCACTGGCCGTTGAACTCACAGGACTGGCCGTCGTCGAGGCAGCACTCCGGCTTGTTCGGGTCGAAGCCGGTCGGGCAGAGCGTGACGCAGTTGCCGACCGAGCCGTCCGGGTTGTGGCAGACCGCGGGGCCGCCGTAGCAGCGCCAGATTCCGCCGTCGTCCTGCTTGCAGGCCGCCTTGCCGGAGCCGCCGCCGTAGTCGGGGCCCATGCAGCAGTTCTGCGAGGCGTTCACGTCCTTGGAGACGCCGCAGATGTTGCCCGGCGGGTTGCAGGACCCGCCGTTGTTGCAGCGCGGGGTCGGGTCGGAGACGCTGCTCTTGCACTCGATGTTGTAGCCGGTCGGATCCATCGTGTCCGGGTAGCCGCCGCAGCACGCGCCGGTCGAGTCGCAGAAGTCGCCGGTCATCCGGCAGCCGCCCGCCGGCATGCAGACGGTGACGCCGCTGCCGGGGTCGGCGCAGAGCCGCGTACAGCAACCGGTGCTGCCGGAGCAGGGGTTGCCGTCCTGGATGCAGCCGCCGTTCGGTCGGACGCAGCGGCCGGCGAGCGAGCTGGTGTTGGAGAGGTCGCAGGTGCCGGAGCAGCAGTCCGTCCCCTTGTAGCAGATGTCGCCGCTCGCGTTGCAGTTGTAGGCGGCGGTGCACGTGCCGCTCTTGCAGTTGGTGGAGCAGCAGTCGGTGCCCACCGCGCAGGACTCACCGAGGGTCTTGCAGGTGTCGTTCGCGATGGTACCGGGCGGGAGCACCTCGCAGACGCCCGAGGTGGTGAGGCTGCACGAGCCGGTGCCGGAGCAGCACTGGCTCGGGTCGGTGCAGCCGTTGGGGGTCTTGATGCACTGGGTGTTCGTGCAGGTGGCGGTCTGCGTGTCGCAGGAGCCCGAGCAGCACTGGCTGCCGGCGGTACACCCAGCGCCGGGAGAGCGGCAGGTGCCGGCGTTGACCGGGCACTTGCCGTCCGCGCCACACGCGCCGGAGCAGCAGGGCTCGGCCGCGTTGCAGGTCAGGCCGTCCTCGATGCAGGCGGTCTTGCTGCACGTGTTGGTCGGCGTCTTGCTGTAAAGATCGCAGATTTCACCTGCGCAGCAGCCCTTGCCGGTCCCGGAGCAGACCGCCCCGTCGGCGACGCAGGTGGTTGCCAGTTGGCAGGTGCCACCGGCGCCGCAGGTCAGCCCATCGGCGGAGCAGCAGTCGGTCGCGTTGACGCACGGCTGGTTCACCGTGCGGCACGCGGGCGGCGTCGCGCACTTCTTCACCCCCGCTTGCAACTGGCACGTGAGGCCGGTGCAGCAGTCGGGGTCCACGTTGCAGGTGGCCGTCGCAGCCCCGCACACCACCGCCGCCGCGCAGTGGTTGGTTGCGTCGCAGCTGCTCGAGCAGCAGTCTCCCGGCGCCGTGCAGGAGGCGCCGTCGGCCGCGCACGTTGGGGTGGTGGTCTCCTTCTTCGGGTCGCAGCCCGAACAGGAGGAGATGAAGAGCAGGCCGGCGACGACCAGGAACGACGAGAATTTGTGGTGCATCTGTTTGGACGCCTCCGGCCGCACCGTTGCGGCGACGAGAGCGCATTTTCTCACGAATGGTGGCGCCGTAAAGGGTGTTGATGTGGGGCGGAGTGAGTTTCATGACCGATTCGCAGCGTCCCGGACGCGCGGGACGCCTGCCTTGACCCCCGTCCGGCCCTCGGCTACTTAGGTTGGCGGTAGCCGCGGTGCGGCAAGGTGGGCGGGGCAGGGGGAAGCCCGCATCCCATGTGCGGGCGGAGTCCAAATGGCGATTCGCGCTATCGCGGTAGAAGACGACGAGGCCGTTGCCAATCTCATCACGCAGATCCTCACCTCGAACGGCTTCGAGGTCTGCGGCGTCGCCCACACCGGCGAGGAGGGCGTGGCCCTCGCGAAGCGCGAGAAGCCCGACGTCGCGCTCGTCGATCTCGGCCTTCCGCGGATGAACGGCGAGGAGGTCATCGCCCAGATTCACCGCGAGCTCCCCAAGACCAGGTGCATCGCCCTCACCGCCGTGGACATCCCTGCCCGCGTGCTCGGGGCGATGCGCGCTGGCGCAGCCGGCTACATCCTCAAGCCCTTCCACGCGGCGGAGTTGGTGAAGGGCGTGCAGGAAGTCCTCTCCGGCGAGGCCGCGCCCATCAGCCCCCGGGCGGCGAAGGTGCTCCTCACCGAGTTCCGTGGCGATCCGCCCGAGCAGCGAGCCAAGGACGGACCGGCCCTCTCCAAGCGCGAGCTGGAGGTGCTGCAGCTGCTCGTGCATGGTCACACCTACGCCGACGTCGCGAACGCCCTCGGGATCGCGGAGGGGACCGTCCAGACCTACGTGAAGCGGATCTACGAGAAGATGGACGTCTCGACCAAGGCCGAAGCGGCCCTGCTCGCGGTCGCCCGCGGACTCGTCCGCCCATAGCGAACTCGAATCCGGGGCTCTGGTCGTGCGGCGGCGGCGTTTTGACGCACCGCGCCGCGCGCCTGCCTTGACTTAAGGGGCTCGAACCCTATAATGAGCCCCTTTTTCCCGAGCGGAAGTCAGCGCAAATGCGCGTCAATATTGACGAAATCACGGAAGGCGGCCTCCAGCGGGCCTGGGACCTTCCCCGGCAGACCGTCGACGAGATGGTGGCGGGGGACCGCGCGAGCTATCGGGCGGCCTCGCCGTTGCGTGTCGAGGCGAAGCTGGTCCGCGCGGAGCGGCGCATCCTCGTCAAGGTGCACGCACGGCCATCGCTGAGTTGCGAGTGCGTGCGCTGCCTCGCCCCGCTGACGCTCGAGGTGCCGGTCGATTTCGAGTTGACGCTGGTGCCCGAGGACGAGTACGAGTCCGAGCCCGATTCGGCGAAGGATGACGGCAAGGACCCGAGGGCGGGGACCTTCGACGCGACGGGAGCTGACGAAGAGGTCTATCGCGGCAAGGAGTTCGACCTCGATCCAGTCTTTCGGGAGCAGGTCGTCCTGACGCTGCCGGGATATCCGGTGTGCAGCGAGAGTTGCAAGGGGCTCTGCAGCAGCTGTGGAGCCAACCTGAATGAACGCGAGTGCGGTTGCGAGCGCCGCGTCCCCGATCCGCGCTGGGCGGGTCTCGAGAAGTTCAAGCGGCAGTGATCGTAGCGAGCACAGGCGATCGTAAGCGCAGGAAAAGGAGCACGTCGTGGGTCTTCCCAAGAAGCGAACGAGCAGCATGCGGCGCAACCGGCGCCGCGCGGCCAACTTCAAGCTGAAGCCGGCCAACGTCACCAAGTGCCCGAAGTGCAAGGAGCCGGTCCTCTCGCACCGCGCGTGCCCGTCTTGCGGCACGTACAAGGGCGAGCAGGTCACCGAGGCGCAGTAAGGCACGATGCCTCACAGGCTCCCGCCCGTCGCCGTCGATGCGATGGGGGGCGATCACGCCCCCGGCGCGATCGTTCAGGGCGCGATTGACGCAGCGCGCAAGGGCCTTCCGGTGATCCTGGTCGGCGCCGAGGCGATCGTGCGCGAGCAGCTGCGCAAGCACCGCGCCGCCTCCGAGCTTCCCGTCGAGGTGCATCACGCCCCCGAGGTGGTCGAGATGGACGACCACCCCGGGCAGGCGATGCGCCGCAAGAAGCAGAACTCGATCCGGATCTGCTTCGAGCTGGTGAAGGCGGGGAAGGCCTGCGGCATGGTCTCCGCCGGGAACTCCGGCGCCGTCATGGCGGGGGCGATGTTCGTCCTCGGCAGGGTGGACGGGGTCGAGCGCCCGGCCATCATCTCGGTGGTGCCCGGCCTCAAGGGCCACCCGATGCTGCTCGACATGGGCGCGGTGGTGGACTGCAAGCCGAGCCACCTCGTGCAGTTCGCCCTCATGGGCGACGTCTACGCGCGCTGCGTGACCGGCGTGGCCCGCCCGCGCATCGCCATCCTCTCCAACGGGGAGGAGGAGACGAAGGGGACCGATCTCACGCGCGCCGCCGCCGCCGCGCTGCGCCACTCCTCGATCAACTTCGTCGGCTACTGCGAGGGGCGCGACATCAACACCGGCGAGTTCGACGTCATCGTCACCGACGGGTTCACGGGGAACGTGGCCCTCAAGACGATGGAGGGGACCGCCAAGGTCGTGGGCGAGCTGCTGAAGCGCTCGCTGAAGAGCACCGCTATCTCCGCCATCGGCGGGCTGCTCGCCAAGGCAGCCCTCGAGGGCATGAAGAAGCGGATGGACTGGCGCGAGGTCGGGGGCGCGCCACTGGTGGGAGTGAACGGGGTCGGCTTCATCAGCCACGGCAGGTCGGACGCGCTCGCGATCGAGAGCGCCATCCGCCGCGTGCGCGACGCCGCCCGCTCCCGCTTCGTCGATGAGATCGCCGCGGCCGTCGCGCCTACAGACGCGCTGGTCGAGGCCGCTCGGGCGGAAGCAGCGCAGCGCGCTGCACGCCACGTCGCGCCCCACGAAGCCTGAGCCCCAAGGAGACTCGATGCGCTCGTACGTCGCCGGCACCGGTTCATTCGCCCCCGAGAAGGTCGTCACCAACGCAGACGTCGAGAAGCTGGTGGAAACCAGCGACCAGTGGATCGTCGAGCGGACGGGGATCCGGGAGCGGCGCATGATCGCCGACGGCGAGGCGACGAGCGATCTCGCGGTCCGGGCCGCCCTCAGGGCCTGCGAGCTGGCCAAGCTCGACCCGAAGGAGCTCGAGGCGATCATCGTGGGGACGGTCACGTCCGACTACCCCTTCCCGAGCTGCGCCGCGGTCGTCCAGGGGAAGCTGGGGAACAAGAAGGCCTTCGCGTTCGACGTCTCGGCCGCCTGCGCCGGCTCGATCTATGCGATCACCATCGCCGATCGGTTCGTCTCGTCCGGGGCGATCAAGAACGCCCTCGTCATCGGCGCCGACGCCCTCACCCGGATCACCGACTGGACCGATCGGAACACCGCGATCCTCTTCGGCGACGGCGCCGGCGCGATGGTGCTGAAGCCCACCGACGATCCGAAGCGGGGCTGGGGGACTCTCCGGATCCACGCCGACGGCGAGCAGGTGCCCATGCTCCTGACCCCGGGTGGCGGCTCCAAGGACCCGATCTCCGAGAAGGTGGTCAAGGAGCGGTCGCACTTCATCAAGATGAACGGGCGCGAGGTCTTCAAGTTCGCGGTCCGCGCCCTGGTGGAGAACAGCCTGGAGGTCCTCGCCGCCGAGGGGCTGAAGCCGTCCGACGTGACCTACGTCATCGCCCACCAGGCCAACAAGCGGATCCTGGACGCGACGCTGCACCGGCTCGAGATCCCCGAGTCGAAGTGCTGGATGAACCTCGAGAAGTACGGGAACACCTCGGCGGCCAGCGTCCCGATGACGCTCGACGAGGCGAACCGCGCCGGCTGGTTCAAGCCGGGCGACGTGATCCTGACGATGGCCATCGGCGGCGGCATGGCGTGGGGCGCCGGCGTCCTGCGGTGGTAGCGCGGGACTGGCGCGGAGAGGGAACCTGACGATGGGCAAGCTCGCGTTCATCTTCCCCGGGCAGGGGTCGCAGAAGGCCGGCATGGGCAAGGAGCTCGCCGACGCCTTCCCGGAGGCGCGCGCGGTCTTCGACGCGGTCGACGCCGCGCTCGGCGAGAAGCTCTCGACGCTCTGCTTCGAGGGGCCGGACGAGCAGCTCAAGCTCACCGCGAACACGCAGCCGTCGATCCTGACGGTCTCCGCGGCCGCGGCCGCGATCCTCGCGAAGGCAGGGATCGTCCCGGACTACGTCGCCGGCCACTCGCTCGGCGAGTACTCGGCGCTCGTCGCCGCCGGCGCGATCCCCGCGGCGGACGCGGCGAGGGCGGTGCGCGCGCGCGGCACGTTCATGCAGGAGGCGGTGCCGGCGGGGCAGGGGGCGATGAGCGCCGTGCTCGGCCTCGCGCCCGCGAAGGTGAAGGAGATCTGCGAGGCGGTCGCCGCGGAGACCGGCGGCGTCGTCTCCCCGGCCAACTACAACGATCCGGGCCAGACCGTGATCGCGGGCTCCGCGGCGGCGGTCGAGGCGGCGGGCGTGCGGCTCAAGGCGGCCGGGGCGAAGCGCGTCCTGCCGCTCCCGGTGAGCGCCCCCTTCCACTGCGCGCTGATGGCGCCGGTGAGGGCCAGGCTGGAGCCCGTCCTGCGGGCGGCACCCTGGAGGGCGCCGGCGATGCCGGTGGTCACCAACGTCGAGGCGAAGCCGAACGGCGACGTCGCGCGCGTGGTGCCCCTGCTCGTCGAGCAGGTGACCGCGCCGGTCCGGTGGATCGAGTGCGTCGAGGAGCTGGCGCGCCTGGGCGTCACCCGCGTGGTCGAGGTCGGGCCGGGCAAGGTGCTGTCCGGGCTCGTAAAGCGGATCGCGCCGGGCATCGAGCCGTTCAACGTCGAGGACTGCGCGTCGGTCGAGAAGACCCTCGCGGCGCTCAAGGGATGAAGGGGCCGGCCATGTACGACTTCAAGGGGAAGGTCGCCATCGTCACCGGCGCGTCGCGCGGCATCGGCCGGGCCATCGCCGTCGCGCTCGCGAAGGGGGGCGCCTCCGTGGCGCTCAACTACGCGGGCAACGACGCGGCCGCCGGCGAGGCGCTCGCGCTCTGCCAGCAGGCCGGCGCGGCGAAGGCCAAGCTCTACAAGTTCGACATCTCCGACGCGGCGGCCTGCCAGAAGGCGCTGGACGAGGTGGTCGCCGACTTCGGGGGGCTGCACATCCTGGTGAACAACGCCGGGATCGCCGTGGACGGCCTCGTGATGCGGGTGAAGGACGAGGACTGGAGCCGGCAGCTCCAGGTGAACCTCACCGGCACCTTCAACATGATCCGGGCCGCGTCGCGGCCGCTCATGAAGGCCAGGGGCGGCTCGATCGTCAACCTCACGAGCGTCGTCGGCGAGATGGGGAACGCGGGGCAGGCGGCCTACTCGGCGGCGAAGGCGGGGCAGATCGGCCTGACGAAGTCGGTCGCCCGCGAGCTCGCGTCGCGCAACGTGCGCTGCAACGCGGTGGCCCCCGGCTACATCGAGACGGACATGACCGCCGGCATCGCCGAGGCGGGGAAGCAGAAGCTGCAGGAGATGATCCCGCTCGCGCGCCTCGGCACCGCCGACGACGTGGCCAACGCGGTGGCGTGGCTGGCGAGCGATCAGGCGTCGTACGTGACCGGAGAGGTCCTCCGCGTCAACGGCGGCATGTACATGTAGCCGCGGACCCCCGCGGCGAGCGACACCCAACCCAAGGAGAGCACCATGTCGGCCAACATCGAAGCGAAGGTCAAGACCATCATCGCGGAGCAGCTGGGCGTCGCCGAGGGCGAGATCAAGATCACCTCCAGCTTCATCGAGGACCTCGGCGCGGACTCGCTCGACATCGTCGAGCTCGTCATGGCCATGGAGGAGGAGTTCGAGGTCGAGATCCCGGACGACGAGGCCGAGAAGATCAAGACCGTCCAGGACGCGGTCACGTTCATCTCCGCCCACAAGAAGTAGGCTGAGGGCCGCACCGAGGGAGCGGGATGGTTGGGGGGGCTGGCCGCCCCCTTCCGCTGGTCACCTTTTCGAAGGTCGAGGTGAGTTCGATGGATAGGCGCCGTGTGGTCGTCACCGGTCTCGGGCTGGTCTCCCCCTTGGGGATCGGCGTGGAGCCGTCCTGGTCCGCGATGGTCGCGGGCAAGAGCGGAATCGGTCCAATCACGCTGTTCGACGCTTCGACCTTCCCCACGCGCATCGCGGGCGAGGTGAAGGGGTTCGATCCAGGCCAGTTCATGGACCGGAAGGAGGCCCGGCGGAACGACCGCTTCATCCAGTTCGCGCTCGCGGCCGCCGGCATGGCCATGCAGGACTCCGGCCTCGACATGTCGAAGGAGGACCCGGAGCTGGTCGGCTGCATCGTCGGCGCAGGCATCGGCGGGCTCGGGACGATCGAGGAGACCGCGACCACCTTCGCGGAGAAGGGGGTCAGGAAGATCGGCCCCTTCTTCATCCCCAGCCTCATCATCAACCTGGCGGCAGGGCAGATCAGCCTCAAGTTCGGCCTGAAGGGGCCGAACTTCGGGCCGGTCTCGGCCTGCGCGACGGGCAACCACTCGATCGGCGACGGCCTCCTCTACATCCAGCGGGGCATGGCGGACGTGATCGTGGCCGGCGGCGCCGAGGCGACCATCACGCCCCTGGGCATCGGCGGCTTCTGCGCCGCGCGCGCCCTGTCGGAGCGGAACGACGCGCCGGAGAAGGCGAGCCGGCCGTTCGACAAGGGGCGCGACGGCTTCGTCGCCGGCGAGGGCGCGGGCATCCTCGTCCTCGAGGAGTACGAGCACGCCAGGAAGCGCGGCGCGCGGATCTACTGCGAGCTGGTCGGCTACGGCGCGAGCGCCGACGCCTACCACATCACCACCCCCGCCCCCGAGGGCGAGGGCGGCCAGCGCGCCATGCGGATGGCGCTCCGCGACGCCGGGCTGAACCCGGAGCAGGTGGGCTACGTGAACACGCACGGCACGTCGACGCCCGCTGGCGACGTGGCCGAGTGTCAGGGGATCGGCCGCGTCTTCGGCGAGCACGCGAAGAAGGGGCTGGTCGTCTCCTCGACCAAGTCGATGACCGGCCACCTCCTCGGCGCCGCCGGCGGCCTCGAGGCTGTCGTCGTCGTCAAGAGCCTCGAGACCGGCATCATCCCGCCGACGATCAACGTCGACGACCAGGATCCCGAGTGTCCGCTCGACGTGTGCGCCAACACGGCGCGCGAGGCCCGTCCGACCGCGGCCATCTCGAACAGCTTCGGCTTCGGCGGGACCAACGCGGTCCTGGCGTTCAAGAAGATCTAGCGGGGCGGCAGGAGCCGTGAGCGCGCCGCCCTGCCGCTGACGCGGGGCGGCGCGCGACGTTTCGGACGCGCAGGGCGCAGGAGGAAGAGATGGCAGAAAAGATCGTCATCGGCTCCGACCACGCGGGGCTCGCCCTGCGCGCAGAGGCGGCGAAGGTGGCGCGCGCCGCCGGCTTCGACGTCGAGGACCTGGGGCCGTTCTCGGGCGACAGCGTGGACTACCCGGACTACGCGCGCCGCGTCGCCACCGCGGTCGCGTCGGGCAAGGCGCGGCTCGGGATCCTCGTCTGCGGCACCGGCATCGGGATGTCCATCTCGGCCAACAAGGTCCGGGGCGTGCGCGCGGCCAACTGCACCTCCGAGTACGAGGCGCGCATGGCGAGGGCCCACAACGACGCCAACGTCCTCTGCGTCGGGGAGCGCGTCGTCGGGCTCGGGCTCGGCGCCGCCATCGTCGACGCCTTCCTGCACCAGGCCTTCGAGGGCGGGCGCCACCAGCGCCGCGTCGACAAGATCGAGGGCTGAACACCCGCAGCCAGGGGAGGGCGCCGTTGTCGGGGGAGGCTCCGGCGCGGTAGAACGCCACTCTCCCAACGAGGAGTCATCCGCAATGATGCCCACCCAGCGTCTCGCCGTCTCCGATCCGCAGATCGCCCGGCTCATCCTTGAAGAGACCCGCCGCCAGGCGGAGGGGCTCGAGCTGATCGCGAGCGAGAACTTCGTCTCGCCTGCCGTCCTGGAGGCCCTCGGCTCGCCGCTCACCAACAAGTACGCCGAGGGGTACCCCGGCAAGCGCTACTACGGCGGCTGCGAGGTGGTCGACCAGGTCGAGCAGCTCGCGATCGACCGGGCGAAGCAGCTCTTCGGCGCCGAGCACGCGAACGTGCAGCCGCACTCGGGGTCGCAGGCCAACATGGCGGCCTACTTCGCCCTCGCGCAGCCGGGCGACACGATCCTGGCGATGAGCCTCAACTTCGGCGGCCACCTGACGCACGGGTCGCCGGTCAACTTCTCCGGGAAGCTCTTCAAGATCGTCCCGTACGGCCTCGCGCAGGGGACCGAGACGATCGACATGGACGAGGTGGCGCGCCTCGCCCGCGAGCACAGGCCGAAGATCATCATGGTCGGCGCGAGCGCGTACCCCCGGACGCTCCGGTTCGACGCCTTCGCCGAGATCGCCCGCGAGGTCGGGGCGGCGATGGTGGTGGACATGGCGCACATCGCCGGGCTCGTCGCGGCCGGGCTCCATCCGAACCCGGTCCCCTACGCGGAGATCGTCACCTCGACGACCCACAAGACCCTGCGCGGTCCGCGCGGCGGGATGATCCTCAGCCGCGAGGCGATCGCGAAGACGCTCAACTCGCAGATCTTCCCGGGCATCCAGGGCGGTCCGCTCGAGCACGTCATCGCCGCGAAGGCGGTCGCCTTCGGCGAGGCGCTGCGCCCCGAGTTCAAGCGGTACCAGCAGGCGATCATCGACAACGCGCAGGCGCTCGCCGAGGGGCTGACCGCGGGCGGGCTGCGGCTCGTCTCCGGCGGCACGGACAACCACCTCATGCTGGTCGACCTGCGCCCGAAGGGGCTCAACGGGAAGATCGCCGAGGAGGCGCTCGGCAAGGCCGGGATCACCGTCAACAAGAACATGATCCCGTGGGATCCGGAGAAGCCGTTCGTCACGTCCGGCGTCCGCGTCGGCTCGCCCGCGCTGACGACGCGCGGGATGGGCGCCGCCGAGATGGCCACCGTCGCGAAGCTCATCGTGCGCGTGCTCGACGCCCCGGCCGACGAGGCCAGCCTCGCGCGCGTCCGCGGCGAGGTCCGGGAGCTCTGCGCGCAGTTCCCGATGTACGAGGAGCTGCTCGGGAAGAAGCCGGCGAAGGCGGCGAAGCGGAGCGCGCGGAAGCCCGCCCCGGCGAAGCGGGTGGCCGCGCGGAAGTCCGCGGCCAGGAAGCCCGCGCCGAAGCAGGGCGCCTCGAAGAAGGGCGCGAGGACGCCGAAGAGGGCGGCGCGGCGTTCGAAGAAGTAGGCGAGGTGCGATGCGCTGCCCGTTCTGCGATCACCCCGAGGACAAGGTCGTCGACTCCCGCGAGGCGCAGGACGGTCGCGCGACGCGGCGGCGGCGCGAGTGCCTCGCGTGCGGGCGGCGCTTCACCACGTACGAGCGCATCGACGAGATCCTGCCGCAGATCGTGAAGAAGGACGGACGGCGGGAGACGTACGATCGCGAAAAGATCGTGAAGGGGCTCGAGATCGCCTGCCAGAAGCGGCCCGTGTCGCGCGAGCAGATCGAGGCGCTGGTGGGGGCGGTCGAGCGCCAGCTCCAGGAGGTGGGGGACCGCGAGGTCCGCTCGAGCGTCATCGGGGAGACCGTGATGGCGCGCCTCAAGGAGCTCGACCCGGTCGCGTACGTCCGCTTCGCCTCGGTCTACCGCGAGTTCCGGGACGTGAAGGACTTCGTGAGCGAGCTCGCCGGGCTCGACGGCAAGGGGCCGCGCGACGGCGGGGGCGGCGCGCGATGACGCGCGCCGCGGCCGCCGATCGCTTCATGCGGCTCGCCATCCGCGAGGCGGAGAAGGGGCTCGGCCGCACGAGCCCCAACCCCGCCGTGGGCGCGGTCATCGTCAAGGGCGGGCGCGTCGTCGC
>JBAVTL010000196.1:0-1680 GCA_049696175.1 Anaeromyxobacteraceae bacterium | reverse complement strand
GCCGCGGCGCCTTCTTCCCCTTCCCCTTCCCCTTCGCCTTGGCCTCCTTCGACGCGAGCGCCGGCTTCGCGGTGAGCGCGGCGACGAGGCCATCGTCCAGCGCGGCCAGCCCGGCGACGGCCGCGGCGCGGCTCTCGATGAGCTTGAGGCTGCCGTCGAGCTGACCCACCGCCGACTGGAGGCGCGCGTCGGCGATCGAGACGATCCGCTCCGTCGACACGGCCGACCGGCCACGGATCGACCACGCGCCGACGCCGACGATCACGAGGACGTACACCAGGAGCTTGATCCGATTCATCACGGATCGCTTATAGGGCCGGCTCCGGGGGGTGTCAAAACCGGGGACAGGGGACAGCGGGTACGTCCTACGCGTCCCGCGGCACCGCGATCATGCGCTCCAGCGCGCGACGCGCGCCGTCGGCGACGTCGGCGGGCACCTGGATGTCGTGCTTGCCGCGGACCAGCGCGTCCCGCACCATGACGAGGTCGATCATCTTCATGTAGGGACAGTGCATCCGGCAGCCGATGCACCCGTCGGCGACGACGAACTCCCGGTCGGGGTGCTTCGCCTTCATCTGGTGGACGATGCCGTGCTCGGTCGCGACGATGAACGTGTGCGCGCCCGGATGGCGGTCCACCGCGCCGAGCATGGCGGTGGTGGAGCAGACCTCGTCGGCCATGGCGAGGACGTCGGCGCGGCACTCGGGGTGCGCGATGATCACCGCGTCGGGGCAGGCGCGCTTCACGCGATCGACGCTGGCGCCCCGCAGGACGTCGTGCACCGGGCAGCAGCCGTCGTAGACCACGATCTCCTTCTCCGGCACCTTCCCCTTCACCCACGCGCCGAGGTTCCGGTCGGGGGTGAAGAGGATCTTCGCCTGCGGGAGGGAGCGGACGACGCTCGCGGCGTTGGCGCTGGTGCAGCAGATGTCCGAGAGCGCCTTCACCTCGGCCGTCGAGTTCACGTAGGTGACGACGGCGTGATCGGGGTACCGCGCCTTCCAGTCCTCCAGCGACTCGGCCGTGATCGAGTCGGCGAGCGAGCACCCCGCCGAGAGGTTGGGGAGGAGGACCCGCTTCGCCGGCGCGAGCACCTTGGCCGACTCGGCCATGAAGTGCACGCCGCAGAAGACGATGGTCGCCTGCGGCACCTGCTTCCCGACGATGGCGAGCTGCAGCGAGTCGCCGACGTGGTCCGCGATCCCCTGGACCTCGGGGAGCTGGTAGTTGTGCGCGAGGATGACCGCGTCCTTCTCCTTCGCGAGCGCGCGGATCTCCGCCTCCAGCTCGCGGACGTCCTCCGGCGACAGATCGCTGCCGGACTCCGGGTTGGCGACGGGATCGTGGACGGGGGTGACGGAGAGGGTCATGCGCGCACTCGGGCTGGCGCGGACACGGCCGCGCGGAAGGGGCCGAACGCTACCGGGCGCCGGACGACTGCGCAACCCCTACTCTTGCCATCCGAATCGAACCACGGCATTGGGGGGAGCGTGCGGATCGCGGTGACCACCTCGCTTCACCCGGCGGACGACGAGCGGGAGAGGGCGCGCGCCGCGGCGGCGCGCTGGGGGCTCCCGTACGCTGGGCGGGAGCGGGGATCGCTCGCGGAGCTGCGCGCCGGTCTCGCGGTGGACGCGCTGCTGGTGCTGACCGATCGCGGCGCCGGCCTCTTCCTCGACG
>JBAVTL010000195.1:0-2616 GCA_049696175.1 Anaeromyxobacteraceae bacterium | reverse complement strand
ACGTCGCGCTGCGGGGCGACCATCACCACCATCACCCCGGCGCGGGCGGCCGTGGCGGCCGTGGTCAGCGCGGCCCCCCACGTCGCGTCCGGCTGCGCTGGCAGGATGAGCACCAGGATCGACGGCGTGACGACGCGCGCGATCGGATCCAGGTCCTCGGGACCCGGCATGCAATAGACCGCGTACCCCGCCCTGTCGAGGTGCAGGTGAAGTGCGATCGTGACGTCGGCGTCCGAGCCCACCACCAGAACGCGCGACGCCGTCGTGGCGCCGGCGGGGCTCACGCGCTGCGGCCCCCAGCCTCGATCATGAGTTGGCGCTCCAGGTCAGCCCGCTTGGTCGCGTTGGCGAGCGCGGTCTCGATGCCGATCTTCTTCGCCTCAGCGAGCTTGTAGAGGTACTGGTCGAACGAGTGCATGCCGAGGTCGGCCCCGGCGGTCTCCATGTACTTGAGCAGCTCGTTCACCTTGCTCGGGTCCCGGATCATCTCCCGCACGCTGCTCGTGGCGAGGAGCGCCTCGACCGCGGGGACGAGGCCGGTGCTGTCCGACCGCATCAGCAGCCGGAGGGCGAGCACGGCCTGGAGGTTGTCGGCGAGCCGCCCGCGGACCGTGTCCTGCTCGTCGGCGGGGAAGAGCCCCACGAGCCGCCCGATGGCGCGCGGGACGTCCGGCGTGTGGAGTGACGTGATGACGAGGTGGCCCGTCTCCGCCGCCTTCAGGCAGATGTCGGCCGCCTCCCGGTCGCGAAGCTCGCCGACCATGATGATGTCGGGATCCTGGCGGAGCGCCGCGCGCAGCGCGTCCGTGTAGCTCGCGGTGTCGGCGCCGACCTCGCGCTGGATCACGAGCCCCTTCCCGGGCGGGAAGATGAACTCGATCGGGTCCTCCACCGTGATGACGTGGAGCCGCTCCTGCTGGATGACGCTGTTGATGAGCGACGCGATCGTCGTCGACTTGCCGTTGCCGGTCGCGCCCGACACGATGATGAGCCCTCTCCGGGCCTCGCTGATCGTCTTGACCACCGGCGGGAGGTTGAGGAGCTCGAAGTCGGGGATCTGGAAGGGGATCGTGCGCATCACGGCGCCCCAGCTCCCCCGCTGCTTGAAGATCGACGCGCGGAACCGCGACACCCCCGGCAGCGAGTAGCTCCGGTCCACCTCGCGGAAGTCGAGCGGCGTGAACCCCGCCCCCGGCGCCTGGAGCACGAAGTTGGCGATCGACTCCGTGTCGGCGTGTGTGAGGGGAGGGTACTTCGCCGCGAGGAGCTCCCCGAAGACGCGGTAGGTCGGCGGGTAGCCGACCTCGAAGTGGACGTCGCTGGCCTGCCGCTTCACCGCGAGCTGCAGGAACGAGTGGAACATCTCTTCGCTGAGCGGGCCCTGACCTTCCATATGGGGGGGGAGTCTATCGCGGCGCCCTCCCAGACACAGCCGAAAAGGCGCGCGATGAGGTATAGATTCGTGTCGCGGCCCACCTGGCGTCGCGCCATCCGGTTCATGATCTCAACGCGCGTCCTCATCGTAGAACCCGACCACCCCCTCGGCCTCTCGCTCGCGTCCGTGTTCCAGGACGACGGCTGGGCCACCCGTGTCGCCGGCAGCGCCGCCGAGGCGGAGATGGAGATCGCGACGCGCCGCCCGGACCTCGTGGTGCTGCGCGCCGAGCTCCCCGACCTCTCGGGGTTCAGCCTCTGCGCGCGGCTGCGCCACCACGTGGCCACCGAGCGGCTCCCGATCGTCCTCTATTCGTCGGACACCGCGCCGGGTTCCCTCGCGGAGCACGCGCGCACCCCGTGGGCGGCCAACGGCTACCTCGCGATGCCCGTGGACACGGAGGTCCTCCGCGCGCTGGCGCGCCGGATCCTGTCGAAGGCCGAGGTTGTGGAGTCCGCCGACGACGCCGTCATCGAGGAGGCCGAGCTGGTCTCGGAGACGCCGGCGCCGCATCGCGCGGCGCCGCCAGCGCTCCCGTCCTGGGCGCCACCGCCGGTGCCGCGCCGCGAGGTCAGGAGCACCCTCACCGAGGAGGATCGGCTCTTCGTCGAGCGGACGTTCCAATCGATCGCGGACAGGCGCGACGCCCTGCTCGCCGAGTCGCGCCGCAACCGGCCTCCCCCCCGTCGAGATCTCCTCCAGACCGCCGACGGCCGGCTGCAGCTGCTGCGCGACGACCTGAAGGCCCGCGAGGCCCAGCTCGCCCGGCTCGCGGAGGTCTGGGACATCCGGGAGCGCGAGGTCGCCTACGCGGGCGAGTGGCTCCATGAGAAGGACGTCGAGCTCCAGGGGTTCAAGGGGCAGGTGGAGCACCTGGCAGGGCGGCTCGCCGAGGCGCGCGCGCTGGCCGTTACGAAGGAGCGCGAGCACGGCGCCGCGCTCGAGGCGATGCGGCGCGAGGCGGCGACCCGGGCGGAGGAGCTCAACGAGCGGATCACCGTCACCGAGCGCGGGGCCAGCGAAGCGCAGCTGAGCCACGAGGAAGCGGAGCGGCGTCACGAGACGGACTGGCGCGTGATGGAGGAGCGGCTCGCCACGCTCGACGCCGAGCGGCGGACCGCGGAGGAGCGCGCCGCGTCGCTGGAGGCCGGGCTCTCGGCGGAGCGCACGCGCGCCGCGGC
>JBAVTL010000194.1:0-4578 GCA_049696175.1 Anaeromyxobacteraceae bacterium | reverse complement strand
GCTCCGCGGCGGCCGCGGCGTCCCCCGCGCGCCGAACGTCAGCGCGCGGAGCCCCGCCTCGTCCACCTCGATGGTGAGCGTGCCGACGGGGGAGCGGTAGCGGGCGCGGGCGGCCATCCAGGGAGCTCGACGCTACGCAGCCGGGTCGGAGCCGTCCAGCCCCGCCCCCTGGAAGCGGGCGATCACCATGGCGATCTCGGCGTTCACGGCCTTGAGGAGGTCGGCCTTCTCGCGGAAGGGCAGGAAGGCGCTCTTGAACCCCTGGACGATCACCGTCCTGAGGTCGTCGAGCGTGAAGCCGAG
Organism: Anaeromyxobacteraceae bacterium; assembly: GCA_049696175.1. Classification (GTDB taxonomy): domain Bacteria; phylum Myxococcota; class Myxococcia; order Myxococcales; family Anaeromyxobacteraceae; genus DATIVK01. The sequence continues at coordinate 4,275 of JBAVTL010000194.1, read as the reverse complement.
CTCCCGGTGGGCGATCATCAGCTCCTTCGTCGCCGTCGTGTCGGTGATGAGCCGGTTGTCCGTGTTGACTGTCACCCGCAGGCCGAAGTCGAAGTAGAAGCGGAGCGGGTGGGACTTGAGGTCCGTCACCGACCGGGTCTGGACGTTGGACGACGGGCACATCTCCAGCGGGATCCGGTGATCGTTGACGTAGTTGAGCAGGTCGCCGTTCTCGCGCAGCCGCACGCCGTGGCCGATCCGGTGGGCGCCGCAGACGTGGACCGCCTGCGCGATCGACTCGGGCCCGAAGGCCTCGCCGGCGTGGATCGTGAGGTTGACGTTGTTGTCGAGGATGAGCTGCAGGGCGTCGTGGTGGTGGCGCGGCGGGTTCCCCTCCTCCGCCCCCGCGAGGTCGAACCCGACGACGCCCTTGTTCTTGTAGGCGACCGCCAGCTCCGCGAGCCGGACAGAGGTCGTCGGATCCATGTGGCGGATGCCGCAGATGATGACGTTCGACTTGATGCCGGTCTCGCGCTTCGCCGCGCGCAACCCCTCCAGCACCGCGTCCACGATGGTCGTCGGCTTGAGGCCACGCCGCGTGTGGAGGACCGGGGAGTAGCGGACCTCGAGGTACCGGACGTTCTCCCGCGCGCAGTCGATCGCCAGCTCGTACGCGACGCGCCGGAGGGCGTCCTCGGTCTGGAGCACGGCGAGCGTCACGTCGAAGGCGGTGAGGTAGTCCTCGAGCGACTCGCAGTTCTGCCCCGCGTGGATCGCCTTCGCGAGCCCCTCGGGAGTGTCGGCGGGCAGCGTCACCCCCTGCTCCCGCGCCAGCTCCAGGATCGTGGGGATCCGCAGGGAGCCGTCGAGGTGGCAGTGGAGGTCGGTCTTCGGAAGGGCGCGGACCAGCGCCTCGGTGACCGGCGGCGGCGGGACGGCGGCTGGCTCGCTCATCCCAGGATGATACGTCGCGGCGACGACGGACGCCTAAGCCGGCCCGCGCTCCCCCGCCGGGCCGTCACCCCTCGCGCCGCAGGAACCTCGCCACGACCCGCTTCTCTCCGGCGGTGTAGAACCGGACCGTCGCCTTCGCGTCGCTGCCGCCGGCGTCGCACGCGACCACGATCCCCTCGCCGAGCGAGGCGTGGGTCACCCGCTCCCCGGGGCGGAATGGAGCGCGCGGGACGTCGTGGCGCTGGTCGAAGGAGTAGTCCACGGTCGGCTCGTCGTCCCGGGACGGACGGGCGAGCGACCGCGGCGGGCTCGGCTCGAACGGCTCCTCCCCGTCCAGCTCGATGTGCGGGTCACCGGGGAGCGCGCCGGGATGGCGGCGGATCACAGGCCCGCGCGCCGCCGGCCGCGCCGCCTGCTGGCTGGGGAGGCCGAACAGCTCGGGCGGGAGATCGGCGAGGAAGCGCGACGGCTCCATGTTCCGCCACGTCGCGCCCTCCTTCCCGTAGCCGATCCGGCGGCGCGCGAGGGACAGCGTGAGCCGCTTCTTGGCGCGCGTCATGCCGACGTAGCAGAGCCGCCGCTCCTCGTCGAGGTCGGCGGCGCGCTCGCTCGGCGTCCGCTCCATCCAGGGCTTCTCGTGCGGCAGCGTCCCGTCCTCGAGACCCGACAGGACGACCGCCTCGAACTCCAGCCCCTTGGCGGCGTGGAGGGTCATGAGCGCGACGCGCCCCTCCGGCGTCTCGGCGTCGGCCTCGCCCAGGAGCGCGATCTGCTCGAGGAAGCGGGCCAGCGGCGGCGGCCTCACCTCCTCGGGGTCGCGCGGCGGGGGCTCGCCCACCAGTGACTCGTCGAACTCGCGCGCCGCGGCCACGAGCTCGAGCAGGTTCTCCGCCCGGTCCGTGGCGTCGTCGGTCTTGTCGTCGTCGAGCCGGGCGAGGAGGCCGCTTCGCTTCAGCACCTCCTGCACCGCCGTCCCCGCCTCCAGCGCCGGGAGGTCGGCCGCGAGAGACGCGACGACCTCACGCAGCTCCCCGAGCGCGCGGCGCGCGGCGGTCTTCAGCTCCGGGACGTTCTCCCGGTCGGTCACCGCGTCGAAGAGGGTCTTCCCCGTCGCGGTGGCGTGCGCGCGGAGCCGGTCCATCGTCTTCTCGCCGATCCCGCGCGGCGGCCGGTTCACCACGCGCTCGAGGTCGAGGTCCGACTGCGGGTTGAGCGCGAGCCGCAGCCAGGCCGCGGCGTCCTTCACCTCCGCCCGGTCGTAGAAGCTCGTGCCGCGGACGATGACGTAGGGGATCCGGGCCTCGCGCAGCGCCTGCTCCAGCGGGCGGCTCTGGGCGTTGGTCCGGTAGAGGACCGCGATCTCGTCGCCGCGGGTGCCGCGGGCGCGCTCGGTCGCCACCGACCGCGCGATCCGCTCTGCCTCGTCGTGCTCGTCCTGGCCTACGACGAGCGCGAGCGGATCCCCGGCCTCGGCCTCCGTCCAGAGCTTCTTCTCGCGGCGGTGCGCCGCCCGGGAGATGACCGCGTGGGCCGCGTCGAGGATCGAGCGGGTCGAGCGGTAGTTCTGCTCCAGCTTGACGACCCGAGCCCCCTCGAAGTCGCGGTCGAACCCCAGGATGTTGCCGACCTCCGCGCCGCGCCAACGGTAGATCGCCTGGTCGTCGTCGCCCACGACGCAGACGTTCCGCGCGGGGCCGGCGAGGAGCTTGAGGAGCTTGTACTGGACCGCGTTGGTGTCCTGGAACTCGTCCACGAGCAGGTGGGCGAAGCGGCGCGACCACCGGAGCCTGAGCTCCTCGTCCTCCTCCAGGAGCTTCACGGGGCGGACGAGCAGGTCGCCGAAGTCCACCGCGCCCGCGCGCGCCAGCGCCGCCTGGTACCGGACGTAGACGTCGCGAGCCGCGCCGCCGGCGAGGTCCAGCTCCCCTGTCATCACGTCGCCCGGGCCGAGCGCGGCGTTCTTCCAGCGGTCGATCCGCGAGAGCGCGTCGCGGGCGGAGAGCGGCGAGCCGTCCTCCAACCCCAGCTCGGCCATGATCCGCTTCACGAGCCGCTTCTGGTCGTCGTCGTCGTAGATGGCGAAGGAGGGGGGCAGCCCCGCGCGCGCCGCCTCGCGCCGGAGGAACCGGGCGCCGAAGGCGTGGAAGGTCTGGACCCAGAGCTCGTGCGCCTCCGGGCCGAGGAGCGCCTCCAGCCGCTCCTTCATCTCCCCCGCGGCCTTGTTGGTGAAGGTGACCGCGAGGACGTGCCAGGGCGCGACGCCGCGCGCGCGGACGAGGTGGGCGATCCGGTGGACGATGACGCGCGTCTTGCCGGAGCCGGCGCCGGCGAGGACCAGCAGCGGCCCGTCGCCGTGCAGCACCGCCTCGCGCTGCTCGGGGTTCAGATCCTGTAGGAGCGGCTCGTCCATCGGTCCGTCACCGCGCGGGCGGGCCGCGCCGCACGTAGCTCCAGCTCCACTCGGTCCGCTCCACGTCCTCCAGCTCGCGCGCCCCCTCCACGTCGTCCGCCACCGTCGCGCGGACGGCCCGGCGCCAGACGACGCGATGTGGGACGAGCGTCGCGGGCTCCGTGACCAGCATCAGGTCCGTCGCGAGCCCCACCTCGCGGACGGCCCCGAGCGGGAGCTCCCCCGCCGCGCCGTCCAGCTTCGCGACGATCGCGCGGGTCAGCGCCGCGAGCCCGGCCCGGTCCGGCTCGGAGTGGAGGATGAGTTCCACGCAGCGCGCCCGGCGCTCGGAGGCCGAGCACGGGACGCGGCGGCGCGCCTCCATCCGCACGCGGCTCTTCACGGGGAGCGAGGGGAGGAGCCAGACCGGCGCGTCCACCTCGCTCTCCCACGCGCGCCCGAAGTCGAGCTCGGCGCCGATCCAGAAGCCCACCGCGAGGTTCCAGCCCGTGCGGGCCTCCTCGACCATCGCGCCCTCCACGCGCGCGATGGCCTGGGCGGCCTCCTCGTCGGAGACCCCGGCCGCCGCGTAGATCCGCTGCAGGACGGGGCGCAGCGCGTCCTCGTTCTCCAGCCGGGCGAACGCCCCGTCGGCGCCGACCCGCTGCACCACCGCCTCGGAGGCGCGCGTCGCGGAGCGGACCTCGTCCGCCGGGTACGGGATCTCCCCCTCCCAGCGCGTGCCCGAGCTGGCGATGCCGATCTCCTCGCCGGCGCGCGCTGACCGCTCCAGGTACCGGGCGGTGAAGATCCGCTCCGGCGATCCGGTCCGCGTGGCGACGCGCCGGTAGGTGACGCGCGCCTCGAGCGACGAAGGCCAGGCGAAGCGGAGCGAGAGCTCGCGGGGGTGGGCGGTGACCGGCGGGCGTCCGGCCGGGCCCGGCGGGGGGAGG
>JBAVTL010000193.1:0-3210 GCA_049696175.1 Anaeromyxobacteraceae bacterium | reverse complement strand
CCGCCGTCCGGTGACGGCCCGGGGAACGGGCTGCCGGCTCGCAGCGGCCATCGCCGGCCTGCTCGCGCAGGGCGCGTCGCTCGACGAGGCGGTGCGCGGCGCGAAGCTCGTGGTGGAGCGGTACCTCGACCGCGCGCCCGAGGCGTGATCGCTCGGGGCTCCCTCGGATCCGTCACCCCGTAAGGCTTCTGGCCGCCTGGACCGAGGGACCTTAGCGTCGCACGGTAGGAGGAGTGTCGGCGACTCGGCGCGTCATCCGGCGCCGTGCCGACGGGGGGAGGTTCCATTGCCGAGGGCCGAAGGGTGGCTCGCCTTCCTGCTCGTCACCGCGCCGTTCGGGACGGCGCGCGCCGAGGTGGCCAGCAAGCCGAGGGTGGCGGTGTTCGAGCTCCGAACGCTGGGGCCCGAGCTCCCCGGCGCCGAGCGCGTCTCCGATCTGGAGCTCACGGAGGCGGCCTCCTTTCGGGAGCTCAGGGTCATCGGTGGCCCGGAGATCGTCGCGCTCGTCGGCGCGAGGCGAGAGAGGGAGATGGCGGGGTGCGCGGAGGACTCCCCGTGCATCGCGGAGATCGGCGGCAGGCTGGCGGTGGACTACCTCCTCCTCGGATCGCTCGCCCGGGTCGGCGACCGCATACGGCTCGAGCTGAAGCTGGTGGAGGCGAAGCGGCCGCGCGTGGTGGCGCGCTACGGCGACTCGATCTCGGGCGGGGAGGACGCGACCCTCGTCAGCGTCCAGCGCGGCGTCCGGAGCCTGCTGCTTCCAGTGGCCCGGCCGGAGTCGTCGGCAGCGCCACCCGCTCCTGCCGCCGAGCCGCCTCCGCCGGCCCGCTCAGGCAGGCGCATCGCGGCCTGGGCGGTCGGGGGTGCAGGGCTCGCCTGCGTCGCGGGAGGGGCCGCCGTCGGCGTGTTGGCGCAGCAGGCCTACGACTCCCAGCGGCGCGCGAGCGACGGGGCGTCCTACGACCGTTACCGGAAGCTCGCGAAGGACCGGATCCTCCAGTCCAACGCGCTCTACGGCGCGGGCGCGGTCGGGATCGGCGCGGGCGCCTGGCTCTTCTTCGGTGGGAAGGAGCCGCCGGAGCTCTCTGTCGGCGCGCTGCCACTGGGCGACGGCGCGCTCGCGTTCGTCGCGGGGGGGTTCTAGATGGGAAGGCTCGTCCTGGTGCTCGGCGCGAGCGCTGCGCTCGCCGGCGGCTGCAACCTCTTCTTCGACCCCGACACCGTCCCGCGACCGCCCGATGCGCCACCGATCGCGTGCACGCCGGTCGGGTGCGCTGGCGTCGCCTGCGGCTACGTCGACTGCGGCACGGTCTGCAAGGCGGGCTCCGGCTGCGTCGTCACCCACGCGGTGACAGGCGGCTTCAGCGCGGGAGGCTCGCAGCCCCTGCTCCCTGCGTCGGGGCGCTACGTCAGCTCGGGGAGCGTGACCGGATCCACCGCGGCGGCGGCCGCGGCTGCGAGCGGCCACCAGGTGACCGGCGGCGCCGTCCATTAGCCTCGCACAAGGGGGACGTCATGAAGACGATCACGACCTGGGGAACGGCGCTGGCGCTGGCGTGGCTCGTCGCGCCGTCGGGCGCCGTCGCCGCGCCGGTGGCGAAGGTGCTCACCTTCAGCGGCACGCTCCGGGCCGCCTCCGGCGCGGCCGAGATCCTGAAGCAGAACGTCACCTTCAGGCTCTACGACACCCTGGATGGCGGCGTCCCGCTCTACGAGGAGGCGCTGAGCGTCCAGCCGGGTGCGGACGGGTCCTTCAGCGTGAAGATCGGGAGCACCAGGACGCTCGCGCCAGCCCTCTTCGCCCAGCAGCTCTACCTGGCGATACAGGTGCAGGGGGAGCCGGAGATGGCGCCGCGAACGCAGCTCACGCCGACGCCGTACACCTGGACGGTGGACTGGTCGAGCGTGGGCGGCCTCCCCGGGCCCTGCCCAGCGGGTCAGTTCGTCACCGGCCTCGGTCCCGCCCTCACCTGCTCGGCGCCCCCGCAGGCCGTCGCGTCGGTCGCCGGCAATGGCGTGATCGAGGTGACGACCGCGAGCGGCGCGGTGACGATCTCCCTCGCCACGACCGGCTGCGTGCTCGGACAGGTGCTCCGGTTCGGCGCGCTGGGGTGGGGCTGTGAGGCGCTCCCCGCCTCGGTGAGCTCGATCACGGCGAGCCCCCCGCTCACCGGCGGCGGCAGCGGCGCGGCGGCGATCGGCCTGATGCCGTGCGCGGTGGGGCAGATCCTGAAGGCGGGCGCGCTCGGGTGGCAGTGCGGCGCCGACGCCGTGGGCGGCACCGACGGGCTCACCTCGGTGAGCCACGACGGGAGCCTCGTCGGCTACGGCACGAGCGCGGCGCCGCTCGGCCTCGTGACCTGTGCGCCCGGCCAGATCCTGAAGACCGGCGGCTCGGTCACGTCGCCGGTCTGGGGGTGCGCCGCGGACGCCGACACGATCGTCGGCTTCCTGCCGGCCGACCCGACGGGGGCGGCCGGGAGCGCGCTGACGGCGGCGCGGTCCGACCACGCGCACTCGACGACCCTGCCGCTCGCGCTGTCCGACGCGCGAGTGGGTGGGACCTCAGCGACCTTCGTGGACGTCACGTTCGGCTCGATCCAGGCGCGGGCGCTCGCCATTCTTCCGAGCGCCGCTGCCTCGTGGTTCCCGCAGCTCGGCTTCAGTCCGACGCTGGCCCCGAAGTCGATCACCGTCTCGATCACGACGGTCATCACCGGGCCCAGCCCGGCGCGGATCCCCCGGCTCGCCGTCAGCGCCAACCTGATGGACGCAGGGGCGAGCACCGGCTGCTCCCTCGCGTCGCCCGCCGAGACGAGCGTGCCGCCGTCGCCCCCCAGCGTCTTCGTGGCGGGGCAGTCGGCGGTCCTGACGTCAGCCTTCGCCATCACCCCCGCGTGCGTGCCGCACGACGGGGCGACGCTGGTCGTGCAGATCGCGAACAACGACAGCCACTCGCCGGCCGGTGGTCACCCGATCGTCAACGCCGCCGCGCGGGTCGAGTTCTAGGAGCGTGTCGGGGTAAGGCGCTTCGCGCCGGTTACGTAGCGGTCGCAGAGGGATCGTCCCTCTCCCCCTCCGGTGCTGACCATTCATCACATCTCGCCCGGCCCCGCAGCGAGTTGACGCAGGTCGTCGCGTCTCCGCCGCCAGGCGCGTTTCCGCGCGAGAAGCAGCAACGAGGGAGAGGGGGCGGCGCACGCGCACGCA
>JBAVTL010000192.1:0-4393 GCA_049696175.1 Anaeromyxobacteraceae bacterium | reverse complement strand
GGCGAGAGCTGGCCGGTCGCGTCAACGCCGCGCCCGAGCCGCGTGATCTCGGCCCGCTCGATGACCGGCTCGAGCCGCCCGTCGCGCTCCTCGGCCACGACCAGCAGGACGGTGTTGGTGCCGACGTCGATGGCGGCGAAGCGGTTCGGCGGGGTCGGTGGGCTCATTCGGGCGCGAGGTTACCATTCGTTCCTCACTGCTGGCAGTACGGTCCGCTGCAGAGGGCGCGGCGCGGCACGGCGGCGCCGTACCGGGTGGGCAGGTTCCCTCCGTTCGCCTGGCACTCCTTGAAGATGTACCCGGCGAGCGCCTGGTAGTCCTTCACGTGGCTGCCGCCGGTGCGCGTGAGGATCGCGGTCGTCGGATCCGCGATCGCGACGCCGGTGGAGTCACGGAGGGTAACGCCGGCGTACTGCGCGAAGGTGGCGACGTAGAGCGTCGTCACCGTCGAGACGAGCGTCGTACTGGGGACGAGCCAGCCGGCGTTGGCCATGACTGTGTCGTCGTAGATGGGCGTCGTCACGGCGCCGCTCGCGTCCACGAGATCGATCTTCTTGATCCAGGAGCCGGTGCCGGTCGGGTCGCGCGAGCTGTCGTAGGAGTAGGTGAGGCCTGAGGGGACCAGGAAGAAGTCGCCGTCCTCCACCGCCTTCTTGGCGGTCTTGTCGAGCGCGGCCCATAGCTCGCCGGCGGCCAGATAGACCCGAACGAGCGGGTAGCCGGGCGAGTTCTCGACCGGGTCGCCTCCGTTCGGGACCATCCGGTAGACGTCGGCGAAGCCGAGCGCTCCGGTCTTCCCCGCGACGAGGTCGCCGCGGATCGCGCCGCGGTTCTGGAGCGCGATCTGGGTGGTGGCGGTGGCGTTGGCGGCCGCCAGCATCGCGTCGGTGTCGAGGTCGCTGCCGTTGGTCTCGCCGGCGCCGAGCCCGATGACGTCGTACGCCGTCTTGCCGAGGGAGTAGTGGTAGAGGTCGCCCAGCACCGCCTGGTCGTTGACGACCGCGGCGCCGGTGATGACCGAGAGGTTCGCCTCGAGGAAGGTCATCCCCCCCATCGACGCGACGACGACGTTCTCCAGCCCGCCGACCACCGTGGCCATCGTGTAGAGCAGCGTGGGGTCCTGGGACGGGAGGAGCCGGTCGTCCACGGGGAGGAAGCGCGTGCGAGTGGCCGTGGCGTCGAGCGTCGGACGCCCGCTCGCGTGGATCACCAGCTCGGCCCTCCCGACCTCCGAGCCGTAGGGCGCGGGCTGCATGATCGGCACCTGCCGCCCGTCGAGGTCCGCGACGTACCGGACCGCGTCGGGCTGGAAGTGGGTGTGGCCGCTCACGACGAGATCCACCCCCTTGAGCTTCTGCGCGAGCAGCTCGTCGTCGCCGGTCGGGGCGGCGGTCTGGCCGATGCCTCCGTGGCCGAGCAGGACGACCGCGTCCACCGCGTCGGTCGTACGGAGGTCGTCGATCGCCGCCTGGAGCTGCAGCGCGATGGCATCGAGGACGGCGGTGGCTTTCGTGGGGTCGAGCGCGCTGATGCCGCTCGTGAAGGTGATCGGCGCCGCAAGGGCGGAGCTCGAGGCCGCGCCGCGGCCGAGCGCCGCGACGACGCCGACCTTGAGGCCGCCCGCGGTGGTGATCACCCGCGCGCGCTCGATCGGCTTTCCGGCCCCCTTCTCGCCGAAGAGCGCGGCGACGGCGTCGTCGGCGGTCGAGACCGGGTCGAAGGCGACGTTCGTGAGGACGTAGGGGGTGGCGCGGGCAGGAGGGGCGGGGATGGGGGCGGGCGGCGCGGGCGGCGCGGCCACGATGGCCGCCGCGAGCGCGGGCAGCCCGAGCTCGAAGTCGTGGTTCCCGATCGCGATCGCGTCGTAGCCGAGGAGCTTCTCCAGCGCGAGGTCGGGGTTGGTCTGCGTCAGCAGGACGGCCGCGAGCGTCCCCTGGTTGGAGTCACCGGCCGAGACGGTGATCGTGTCCACGCCGCGCAGCGCGCCCGCCGCCCGCTCGTTCGCGAGCAGCGTGGCGCGCCGGGCGACGCCCCCCTTCAGCGACCCCGAGCCGGCGGGCGTCGGCAGCGGGAAGTCGTCCAGCTCCGGCGCGGCCGCGAAGACGTGCGAGTGCTCGTCCGTCGTGAAGAGGACGGCGAGCCGGGCGTCCACCGTGAGGCTCAGCCCCGCGCTGCTGCTCCCGGTCCCGTTCTCCGCCTTGACGGTGTAGGTGGCCGTCGCCGCGGTGGCGGTCGGCGTCCCGGAGATGATGCCGGAGGTCCGGTCGATCGCCAGCCCGGGAGGGAGCGCGGGCGAGACCGAGAAGGAGTCGGGCGTGCCGCCGCGGTAGGCCGGCACGTTCGGCGTGACGGCGAGCCCCCGCGTGTAGAGCGCGGGGCTCGCGGAGTAGCTCAGGTTGCTCGGCGCGTCCTCCTTCGGGTTGCAGCCGGACGCGAGTGCGAGCGAGATGGCGGCGATGGCCAGCGTCGAGATGGCGGCGGAGCCGCTGCGGCGGACGTGCATGGAGGCCTCCCTTTTGGGAAAGGAGACCTCCCGCGTGAGGATGTGACAACTGGCCCGGTGGGGCGTCGATCAGGGCCCCGCCTTGGGCCCCCACGCGGGCGTCGCGATCGTCGCCCGGCCATCGGTCACCATCACCTGGCGGTCCCCATCCGGGGAGGAGACGACGAGCTGCGGCGCCCCCTTGCGGTCGGAGGTGAAGGCCAACAGCCGACCGTTGGGCGCCCAGGTGGGCTCCTCGTTGGTCGCTCCCTGGTTCTGCGTGACGCGCGCGACCTTCCCCGAGTCGGGCGAGACGACGAAGATGTCGAAGACCTTCCGCTCGTCGCGCGCGGTGAAGGCGATCAGGTCTCCGCGAGGGCTCCACTGCGGCGTCTGGTTGTAGTTCCCCTGGAACGTGAGCCTGCGCGGGTCGCTGCCGTCGGCGTTCATCACGTAGATCTGCGGAGACCCGGCGCGGTTGGAGACGAAGGCGATCCGCCTCCCGTCCGGCGACCAGGTTGGCGAGAGGTCATCGGCAGGATCCTTCGTCAGCCGCTTGGCGTTCCCGCCGTCGGCGTCGGCCACCCAGACGTCCGTCGTCCCGCCGTTCTGCGCGGCGGTGAAGGCGATCCGCGAGCCGTCGGGAGACCAGGTGCCGCCCATCGACAGGGCGCCGACGGAGACCAGCTTGTGGAAGCTGCGGTCGGCCAGCCGGTAGAGCCAGAGCTCAGGCCGGCCGTTCCGGTAGCTCGTCACGAGCAGCTCCCTTCCGTTCGGGCGCCAGCTCGGCATGAGGATCAGGAGCTTCTCGGAGAGCAGGACCTGCGGCCGCTTCCCGTCCACGTCGTAGAGGACCAGCTCGCGCCCGTCCTTCGTCTTCCGGATGGCGGCGATGCGCGTGTCGAAGACCCCAGGCTCGCGCGTGTAGTACTGGAGGACGGCGTCGGCGAGCTGGTGGCCTACGGAGCGCGCGCCCGCGCCGGAGAGGCCGGCGGTGAGGAGCTCGCGCCCTGCGCGGACGTCGTAGAGGTGCAGCTCGGCCGTGGTCCGGCCGGCGCCGTCGGCCGCGACCTTCGCCTTCACGAGCCCGTCGGCGCCGACGTCGCCCCAGCGCGCGAACTTGATGGTCGTGGCCGCGAGCCCCTCGGCCGGATCGGCGAGGAAGCCCTTGGGGTCGAGGACCTTGAAGACGCCCGAGAGGTTGAGATCGCTGCGCACGGTCTCCCACGCCTCGCGCGCCGCCGCGTCGCCGTCCGGCGAGAAGGGGGCGATGGCGATCGGGAGCGGCTCGAAGTTGGGGGCGCCGACCTCGATGACCGGGCGCTCCTGCGCGGCGACGGGGAGCGCGAGGGCCGCGCAGAGCGCGGCGAGCAGGCGAAGTGGCATGGCGGTGTGGGCTCCGGGGGTCAGGGCGTGTACTCGACGAGGATGCCGTCGCGGCGGTAGCGATCCTTGAACTGCGCGGGTGGTGGAGGCAAGCGCGTGGCGCGGGCGCTCCGCTCCACCGAGGCGTCGAAGACCTCGTTCCCCGAGCCCTTGGCGATCCGCGCGTCGCGGATGGTGCCGTTCGGCTCGACGAGGATGAGGACGGTGGCGTGGAGGTGGAGCCGCTCCTTCACGGGGATCGTGGCGGGGGCCGAGTAGTTGGCCTTCAGCGCCCGCTGGGCCAGCGCGAGGTAGCGATCCCCCTCGCTGGCCTCGGAGGCGTCACCCTGCGGATCGCCCGAGGGATCGCCCCATCGCGGAGCCTCCGCCGACTTGTCGCGCTCCATCCTGGACATGACCCGCGCCAGCGGATCGCCGCCGGCCTTCCCCGCGACCTGCGGGCTGGGCGGCGCGGGCTTCGCCTTCGTCGGGGCGAGGATGGGCGCCACCTTCGCCGCCGGTGCCGGGGCGGTCGTCGGCTCGGGG
>JBAVTL010000191.1:0-2342 GCA_049696175.1 Anaeromyxobacteraceae bacterium | reverse complement strand
GATGCGCCGATGCTCCCCTGGAGGACCGGTACGGTGGCGGCTCCGTCCGCTGCGACCGCGCGAGCCGGTGCGGCAATACTGCACAGCGCCCATAGGGTGGCACCCGCCAAGGTCCGGAGGTTCATGGACGGCCGAACATGCAAGCCATGCGCCCCTCGCATTGCTTCGATCACCCACGGTAAATCGCTACCGTGGGCACTTTTCCGCACCCATTACGTGGGACAAATTCCTCCGAATGAGGCGCGACAATTCGCACCATAGCGCTCATTTCGCGCACGCATGGGCCATGTCCCCCACCCAAAATGCCACGCTGCATTTGGCACTCAATAGCGCGACCAAACGCCACGCATTGACGCCCAGCCAATTTGTCGCAGCCATTTGGCGACATATTGACGCAGCGAAGCTAGCTACTATGTGGCGTCCCGCCGCAGCGCGACGACTCTCGCGCGCAGGCCAACCCACTGGGAAGCCAGCATCGGATCGCCGCTCCGGTTGACACATTGACGCGGCACCGTTTGTCGACTGCGGCGCACCGCCTCACTTGCGCGACATTCCGCGCAGCCCGATCGGGCGCAACAGCGCCGCAAGCGCATCACCAGGGGCGGCAGGGCAGCCTCAGGCACTCCAACTGGTCGCGCTTGCTGCCATCGGGACGAGCCCGACCCTCCAGGCCTTCTACGAACGCCTCCGCGCCACCGGAAGGCAGACGAAGGTCGCGCAGGTCACGACCTAGAGGATGCTGGCGGCCGAACTGAACGCGATGGTCAGGAATGGCACGGGCTGGGTGTAGCGCACCCAGCCCGCAGCCTAATCACTCTCGACCTTCGATACGGTCCTCTCCCCCACCTGAGCCATCCCCTCATTCATATGAGGCCGAAGATCTCGCGGGTAGCGGCGTGCTGACGGAGGAGTTCGTCGAAGCGCTGCATGAGCGGCCTGGCGCGCTCGTCCCTCATGTTGAGGAGGCAGTCGAAGTAGAAGATCCCCTGGTTCAGCAGCGAGTGCGTGCGGGTCTTCACCGTGTTCGCCTTCATCTTCATGTCGAGGCCGAGGGACTCCCCGGCAGCGCCAAGCAACGTGAGCAGCGACGCTGCGATGGCTCCGACGAGCAAGATGCGGTCGCGTCGGCCCGGGGACGAGATCCTCGTGTCGGTCAGCCCCATGCCGAAGCGCAGGTTCTTCAGGTCGCGGAAGGTTTCCTCGATCGTGAACCGCCTCCCGTACAGCGACACGATGGCGGCGCCCGTCATGTCTTCGCGGCTCGACGCGAGGAGCCATGGCTCCTTCATGCCCTTCGCGTGCACGCAGACGACGGCGGCCACCTCGCGCTGGGTCTTGGTGACGCGGGCCTTCTTGATCGTCCGCGGTCGGCCGTTGTCGGGCACCCAGTCCTTGGCGGCCCGGGTCTCGCCCTTCTCGTCGGTGACCTTGATGACCCCGCGGAAGCGGATGATGAAGTCGAAGCCGAGTTGGTCCTTCAGGAGCTCGTAGAGCTTGTGGTCGCCGAAACCGCGATCCGCCAGGACCGTGACCTTCGTGGTGGTCGGCACCACCTCGCGGAAGCGCTCGAGCAGCGCGTCCTCGTGCTCGTTCCGCCAGTCCTTCAGCTCCGACTTCACGACCGACTTCCACAGGAGTGGCGTCGCTCGGCCGTGCTTCGTCACGAGGTACAGCGCGATCGTGGACTGGTTGTCCTGGTCGAAGTCAGTCCAGTCGAGCGCCACCACGATCTCGGGCCGCCCCTCGCCGATGACGAAGGGGACCCAGTTGGCGGCGAGCTTCCAGACGTCCACGCCCGTGTTCGAGAAGAGCCGGTCCACCTGCTTGATGGCGTGCTTCCCGTCGAGTTCCTTGGCGACCGCCAGCGCTCGTCCGAGTGCACCCACCGCCAACTGGGCGCCCTGCAGCGCCCCGACCGTCGCGTCGGCGAGGGACGCCACGCGCTTCTCGTGGAGGTCGTGGTCGAAGATGGAGGACACGAAGGCGTGCACGCGGCGGGGGCGGATGGCTTTGGTGCGCATCCCGCCACCATGATCCCAAGCCCGCGGAACTTCTACCACTCAGCCCATCCCATGAACGTGGGAATGAGGGGATCGGTCCTCTCCCCCACCGTAATGGAGGAGAGGTCCGTCTCCCGGGGTGCCGTCGGTCGATCCGTTACCCCGACAGGCTCCTCAGTACGTCAACGCCCGGACAATCCCCTTCGTGCGGCTGGCTAGTACGCCAGCGGCCGCTTGAGCAAGGTGCCCGTCGCCTTGCCCGAGGAGTGCTGAGTGCAGCCCGACAGCGAGTCACCCGTGCCGAGCGTCACGCAGGTGCCGGCGGCGGTGTCCCAGTTGGCG
>JBAVTL010000190.1:0-15390 GCA_049696175.1 Anaeromyxobacteraceae bacterium | reverse complement strand
GGCTCGCGCCGGGCGGCGCGCTCGTGCTCGAGATGCACGAGTCGCACGCCGAGCCGCTCCCCGCGCTCTGCCGCGCGGCCGGCTTCGCGAAGGCCGAGGCGAGGAGGGATCTCGCGGGGCTGTGGCGGTACGTGGTCGCCGCGTTGGCGCCCTGAGGGGGCGCGGCATAGAATGCGCCGGCTCGAACGGGACGGAAGGACCGGCAAGGACTAGATGGACAAGATCGTCATCGACGGCGGCGTGCCGCTGCGCGGCAGCGTGGCCGCCTCCGGCGCCAAGAACGCCGCCCTCCCCGCGCTCGCGGCCGTGCTCCTCGCAGAGGGGGACCACGTCGTCCGCAACGTGCCGGACCTCGCCGACGTCCGGACGATGGGGCGGCTCCTCGCGAGCATGGGCTGCACGGTCGAGCCGGATCGCGCCCGCCACGCGCCGCGGATCCGCGTCCCGGCGACGGTGACGCCGGAGGCCACCTACGAGCTCGTGAAGACGATGCGCGCGAGCGTGCTCGTGCTCGGCCCGCTCGCCGCCCGGTGGGGCAGGGCCCGCGTCTCGCTCCCGGGAGGCTGCGCCATCGGCGCCCGCCCGATCGACCAGCACCTGAAGGGGCTCGCCGCGCTCGGCGCGAAGATCACGCTGGAGCACGGCTACGTGGACGCGGAGGTTCCGGGCGGCCGGCTGAAGGGGGCCGTCTTCACCTTCGACCTGCAGACGGTCACCGGCACCGAGAACATCATGATGGCGGCCGCGCTCGCCGACGGCCTGACCGTCCTGCGCAACTGCGCCCGCGAGCCGGAGGTCGTGGACCTCGCGAACGCGCTCAACCGGATGGGGGCGAAGGTCGCCGGGGCCGGGACGGACGAGATCAGGGTCGAAGGCGTCACCTCGCTCCGCCCACTCGACCACGACGTCATCCCCGACCGGATCGAGGCCGGGACGTTCCTCGTCGCCGGCGCGCTCCCCGGCAACGACATCACGGTCGAGGGCTGCGTCGCCGTCCACCTCGAGCCGCTCATCGAGAAGCTCCGCACGGTCGGGGCGAGCGTGACCGAGGTCCCGGGCGGCGTCCGCGTCGTCGGCGACGGCCGCCCGCGCCCGACCGACGTCCGCACCCAGCCGCACCCCGGCTTCCCGACCGACATGCAGGCGCAGATGATGGTGCTGCTCTGCCTCGCCGACGGCTCCTCGCGGATCACCGAGAGCGTCTTCGAGAACCGCTTCATGCACGTGCAGGAGCTGCAGCGGCTCGGCGCCGACATCACGGTGGACGGGAAGACGGCCATCGTACGCGGCCTCCCCGCCCTCTCCGGCGCGCCGGTCATGGCGAGCGACCTGCGCGCGTCGGCGGCCCTGGTGCTCGCGGGGCTCGCCGCGCAGGGGTCGACCGAGGTACACCGCGTCTATCACCTCGACCGCGGCTACGAGCGGATCGAGGCCAAGCTCGCGCCCCTTGGCGCCCGCATCGCGAGGATCAAGACGTGAACGGTGAGCTGATCACGGTGGCGGTTCCGAAGGGGCGGCTCCTCGAGGAGTCGTCCGAGCTCTTCGAGAAGGCGCTCGGCGTCTCTCCCCTGAAGCTCCTGTCCGGCTCGCGCAAGCTCCACGCCGACGCGCCGGAGGCTGGGCTGCGCTTCACGCAGATCCGGGCGGCCGACGTGGCCACCTTCGTGGAGCACGGCGCGGCCGCGGTCGGCATCGTCGGGCTCGACGTGCTGCGCGAGGATCCCTGCGACCTCTACGAGCCCCTCGACCTTGGCATCGGTCGGTGCCGCGTCATCGTCGCCCGCCCGCGCGGCGCGAAGCCGCTGCCGCAGGGGGTGGCGCCGCGCATCGCCACCAAGTACGTGCACCTCGCTGCACGCCACTTCGCCGCGAAGGGGCTGCCGGCGGAGATCATCAAGCTGCACGGATCGATCGAGGTCGCCCCGGCGCTCGGGCTCTCCGACGCGATCGTGGACATCACCGAGACCGGCTCGACGCTGGAGGCGAACGGCCTCTCGATCGACGAGCTGGTGCTCGACGTCTCCGCCCGGCTGGTCGTGAACCGGGTGGCGCTCAAGCTCCACGCGGAGCGGATCCGGCGGCTCATCGACGCGCTCCGGAAGGTCTGCGGCGAGAGATGACGGGGATGGACGTTGATCCGCCCCCGCGGTTCCGCCTAGACTCCATCCCCGAGTCAGCGATCAACGCTGCGCGCCCGATCCTCTTGAATTTCCTCTTCCCCTGAACTGCCGTCGAATGGTCCCAAGGAGGACCTGAATCGTCATGGATTGCCCTCGGTGCAGCGTCGAGTTGACCCCGGTCTCGCAGGAGGACAGCACCATCCAGTGGTGCCCTACCTGTGGAGGCAACTGGGTTGAGGTCACCGACCTGAACAAGATCCTGCTGCACGCCAACCTTCCGGCGCTCTCGAGCATCCCGGGCTATGTGAACGTCGAGGAGCTCACCGGCCTGTGCCCGGCCTGCAAGGTCGAGATGTCGGTCGTCGAGGGGGGCGAGAAGAAGGCGCTCGCCTACGACTCCTGCGAGTCCTGCGGCGGCATCTGGGTCGACGGCGAGAACGACGAGCCGCCCAAGGAGCAGACCTGGGCGGGGTCCGTGAAGGAGATCGTCAATTTCTTCCGCGACTTCGCGAAGACCGCGAAGAAGAAGTAGCCCCCTTCCCGGCAGGGAGGGGGCGCCGTCAGGTGAGGGGGCGGCGCCTCACCACATCCGGTCGTCCCTCCACGGGTGTCCCGTGTTCGAGTAGCCGCGGATCTCCCAGTAGCCGCGCTGATCGTGCGTCAGCAGCTCGATCCGCTTGAGCCACTTCGCCCCCTTCCATGCGTAGAGCTGGGGGACGACGACGCGGACCGGCCCGCCGTGCTCCCTCGGGAGCGGCTCGCCGTCGAAGTCCACCACGAGCAGCACGTCCTCCTTGATCGCCTCCTCGATGGGGAGGTTGGTCGAGTAGCCGTCGTACGCGTGGGTCATGACGTGCGTCGCGCCGGGCGTCGGCCGCGCGAGCGCGAGCACGGTCTCGAGCCGGACACCGGCGAGCTTCAGGTCGAGGACCGACCAGCCGGTGACGCAGTGGAAGTCGGCGTCTACCTCGGCCCGAGGCAGCGCCATCAGGTCGTCGAACGAGAGCGACAGTGGGGACGCGACGGCGCCGTCCACCTCGAGCCGCCACCGCTCGCGCGAGACGTCGGGGAGCTCGCCGAGGTCGAGGATCGGCCACTTCTGCTGCTTCGTGACCGCCTGCCCGATCGGCACCTTCGGCATCCCGTGCCGGTTCTTCTCGCCGGTACCGAGCGGCGCGGCGTCGGCCAGCGAGGGCGTGGCGCGAACTTTGTCGCCGAACCTGGCGCGGAGGTCGGCGACCCCTTCGGCGATGCGGCGCTCGAGATCGGTCACCCCGGATTCGTACCTCACACGCCCGCACCCGCGAAGTGCGCAGCCAGGGTCATCCAGCGGTGGATCCTCTTGACTGGCGCCCGGCTTCAAGGCAGATCTGGGCCTCCAAACGCGGGAATAGCTCAGTTGGTAGAGCATCAGCTTCCCAAGCTGAGGGTCGCCGGTTCGAATCCGGTTTCCCGCTCCAAATTACGAGGGGTTCCGTCATCTGGCGGAGCCCCTTCGTCTTTGGGGCGCACCGCCCGACTCAGGGGAGCCTGCTCCTCCGCTGCGGCGTCGGCATCGCCAGCACGCGCGCCATCTCCTTCGGGTCGGTCAGCAACGGCAAGAGGAAGCGCTGAAGGTCCGCGAGCAGGTGCGTGAAGTTCGAGAGGTCGTCGCCGAAGCCAGGGAACGCCGCCTGCTTTTCGACTCCAAGTCGCGCGAGAACGTCATGATGAACGGGAAGCGGGTCGAGGGTGTCGTCGAACCCGTATTCAACGATCCCCAACGTCTGTCGAACGTGGAGGCGCAAGAAGCAGGAGCCTCGACGAAACTCTCCCTGGGCGGCGAGTCCGCCAGATCCTCTTCCCTCTGCGAGGAAGATGAAGCGGTAGCCGAGGCGCTCGAAGAAGGGGATCAATGGCCCCACGCCCTCCTCCAGCAGCGTCCTCGGGTTCATTCAGCCGCCCTCAGTCCGGTGACCCGACTGCAGCGCGCAACGCTTCGACAAGCGGCGGCAGGTCCACCGCCACGATCTGCCAGAGCCGCTCGAGGTCCACGTCGAAGTAGGCGTGGACCAACCGGTCGCGCGTTCCCGCGATGGCGCGCCACGGGATCTGGGGCAGCGTCGCCCGCGTCTCGGCCGAGACGTTCTTCGCCGCCTCGCCGATGATCTCGACGAGCCTCGTCAGCGCGAGGGCGAGCTGGGCGTCGCGGTAGAGGTCGGCGTTGGAGCGCCCGCGAGTGAACTCGATCGCCTGCTTCGCGGCGTCGAGCATGTGGCGGAGCCGGACCCCGTCGTCATGCTGCGACATACTGGTCCTGCGCCTCGCGCACGACGCGGTCGCGGAAGTAGCGGCTGAGCGATCCCGGCGTGTGGAGATCGACAGTTCGTCCGAGAATGCCGGAGAGCTCCTCCTGCAGGTCGAAGAAGGCGAGCCCCGGCACGTGGCCGGGCTCGAACTCGACCAGCACGTCCACGTCGCTCTGCGGACCGAAGTCAGCCCGGAGGACGGACCCGAAGAACGCCAGCCGCCTCACGTGGTGGCGCTGGCAGAAGTCGGCGACGGCCGATCGGTCGACGGGGATCTGGGGCGACATCGAGGCCATCGTACCCAGCGGCACCCGCCTTCGCCAGCGACCGGCCCGGGGCGATTCCGTGGACAAGGTTCGGACAAGATCCAGCCAGCCGAGCGGGACTTCACGGGCCCCAACCAGCCTTACGGGCCTCGTGAAATCCGCAAGTTAGCGATCCGTCTCGTCCGGCCCGGACCTTCCCAAGCTGAGGGTCGCCGGTTCGAATCCGGTTTCCCGCTCCAATATCCGAAGTGATGGCGAGGGCTTCCAGGGTGACCTGGGAGCCCTTCGTCGTTCCGGGGGGCTGCGGAGTGTTGTCCGCTGCAGTTGTCTGCTGATGCGGAGCGCGTAGCTCCCCCGTCACGCGCTGGGTTCGGCCCGCCGACCCTCAGCCTTCAGACCTGAGCGGCAGGCCCCCGTCCACCGCACCGTGAACCACAGTTGACACCGTCGGGCCGCCGCCCTAGGTTTCACCCATGTGGACGGTCCTCACCACCGAGGCCTTCGACACCTGGTTCTCGGCGCTACGCGACCGGAAGGCGGCCCGCCGCATCCAGGCTCGCATCGACCGCGCCGAGGCCGGCAACCTGGGCGACTGCGCCCCGGTTGGCGAGGGCGTCTCGGAGATGCGGATCCACCACGGGCCCGGTTACCGGGTCTACTTCATCCAGCGCGGTCTGGAGGTCATCGTCCTGCTCGGCGGGGGTGACAAGGCCACGCAGGCCAAGGACATCGCGAGCGCGCTCGCGATGTCCAGGCGGCTATAGGAGGCGACCATGGCGACCAAGGGAAGGGCGAAGCTCAAGCTGAAGAGGTGGGACTCCGCCGCGCACCTGGGGACCGAGGAGGACATCGCCCTCTACTGGGAGGCCTGCCTCGAGGAGGCTGCGGAGGACCCGGCCTTCATCACCGCGGCCCTCGCCACCATCGCCAAGGCCCGCGGCATGACAGTGCTGGCCCGCGAGACCGGCCTCACGCGCGAGGGGCTCTACAAGGCCCTCTCCCCGGACGGCAACCCGGAGTTCTCCACGGTCATGAAGGTCGTTCGCGCCCTCGGGCTGCACCTGCACGGCTCAGCGGCGCGCTCCTGAGCCCGAGGTTGCTTCGCGCTGCAACTGATACTCTCAGCGCCGTGCTCTTCGTCCTTCCCGTCACGTATCTCGTGGCGCTCGGGATCCTCGTCGTAGCGGTCGCGGTCGGTCGCGCGCTCACGCAGCCGCGCTGGCCCCGCGCAGCGGCATGGGGGGCAGCGATCCTCGTCGCGTCATTCGCGGTGAGCGCCTCCACAGCGTGGGCGCTCGGGTGGCAGAGGGCCGGATGGCTCGGCGAACGGCTGGTCCCGCACCTCGCCGCAGTTGGACTCCCCGCCGTCTCGGTGCTGGCGGCGCTGGCGGTGTTGCGGCGAACGAGAGTGCCTGTCCGCATCGCGGTGGCCATCGCGCTCGGCGCGGTCGGGACCTTCTACGCCGGGATTGCGGCCCTGGTCGTCGCCTGCTTCCTCACCGGGGATTGCCTGTAGACCATCTTCCGGACCCGCGAGGTGGCGGGGGCAGGGTCGATCCCTAGTGTGCCCGGCGGCAATCGCGCCCTCTACGGCCGATCGGTCGACGGGGATCTGGGGCGACATCGAGGCCATCGTACCCAGCGGATGCCGCCTTCGCCAGCGACCGGCGCGGTCTCCCTCGGAGGCACCTCAGTACACGTCGAAGAACTCGTCCTCACCGATCCCGGCATCCTTGAGAATGCCTCGAGCGAGCCCCTCCTTGAGGGTCCCCCCTCGGTGAACGGGGATGACGAGCCTCGGTCGCCCGGCCATGGTGAGGGATGCTTCGAGCGTCGACTGAGAGCCAGAGGTCGATGGCGTCGCGGGTCATGCGCCTGGCCTCGGCAAGGTCGTCTCCCTCCGTGCGGCAGCCGGGCAACTCGGGCACCTCCACGGTGTACCCGCCCACCTCCAGGTCGGGCGTGAACACCGCCCGGTAGACCCTGCCGCGCACCCGGACTGTGACCTCACGGGTCGCGCTGATCCTGGTGACTCCGGCCTCGAGGTGGCGCGCCAGGGAAGCCACGCTGATGCTGAGGACCACTTGGCCGTTGTCGCTCGCCTCGACCAGCTTGGAGGGGTCGTCGGTCAGGGTGAAGACCTTCTTGCCGTGCCCAACGAGGTTCAGCGTGGAGAGCGGCTGCTCGGGGTGGCGCTTGAGGTAGGCCACGGCCTTGCGGATGGTCTGGACGCTCACGCCTGCCTCACGGAGCTGGCCGACGACTCGCAGGGCGACGAGGTCCCGGAAGGAGTAGACCCGGCGTGACCCACGCCCGCTCGCCTGCCGCACCGACGAACGCACGAGCCCCGTCCGCGCCCAGTGGTCGAGCTGGCGGTAGCTGATGCCTATGAGCTGTAGGACGGCGCGCGCGCCGTATCCGGAGGCGGACATGGGTATTGGATAACAAGCGTGTAGTCCGGCATCAACGATGAGTACGCGCCTCCCGGGGAGGCCGACGGGCTTCTGCTCACTGGCCCGACTCGTCGGAGCCGTAGCCGCCCCCGGCTACCTCTAGCGCTCTTGGGGTGGCGCTCGATCCCCAGGCTCCCGACACCGGGCCCGTGGCTGTGGGACATCCACTGGCTCGAAACGCCGAGAAGGGCGTCGAATCTGATGTGCCGATGATGCCTGCTGAACGGGCCTGGGCCGAATCAGCAACCCCATTGTGTCGCAAAGAGGATGATGCCGAGCGCCCAGGTGGCTAGGACCGCGAACAGCACCGTGCGCACCGCAGGTCCGGGCCGGAAGCGTCCCGTCCAGATCCGGCGATCGATCGTCACGATGGCCGCGAGTCCCGGTCCGAAGTATCCCAGCGCGTGGACGACGCCGAGAGCGCCGCATTCCCGCCGCCACGCCCAAGCAGGGAGCCCGACCGCGAGAAAGCACACCGCTCCGAGGAGCGTTACCGCCAGCATGAGCAGCAGCAGCCACGCGGGTGCGAGGCGCGGCGAAGCATCACGAGACTCTGGCACGGTGTTCCCCCATGTGAGCAACTCGCTACGCGGCCGCAGGGACCATACCATCCGTGAGCCCCGTCTTCGGTCGTTGGCCCTGTCCCCATGCACCGCGCTGTGAACCATGGTTGACACCATTACTGGGAGGCCTGCCTCCAAGAGGCGGCCGAGGACCCGGCCTTCATCACCGCTGCCCTTGCCACCATCGCCAAGGCCCGTGGCATGACGGCCCTGGCCCGCGAGACCGGCCTCACGCGCGAGGGGCTCTACAAGGCCCTCTCCCCGGACGGCAACCCGGAGTTCTCCACGGTCATGAAGGTCGTTCGCGCCCTCGGGCTGCACCTGCACGGCTCAGCAGCGCGCTCCTGAACGTCGCTGCGGCCATGCTCTACTGCAGGCGCACATGACCTCTTCCCTGCTGGTCTCGTCGCTGGCAACGTTCTTCGTTCTCAGCGCCATCGCAGCGCCATTTCCCGCGATGGCAGACGAACGCGGCGCGTCGAGCCCCGCCAAGCACGCGCCCAGCAGCACAGCGCACCCGAGTGGCGACCCCATGGAGGCCGTGCCCAGGGCTGGAAGGGAGAAGGCCCCGACGGACGCGCTCCATTTCTGGCTTCACACGGAGGCGGGCGCGGGAGACATCCGCATCGTCCTCGCCAAGCCTGACGGCACCATCCTCCGCGAGTGGGGCACGGCAGAGCTGCCGGACCAGAGGACGCTGGACGACGTCCTTTCGGCAGCGAGAGTCAACGCGTCCCCGTCGCGTTCAGTCCTGATCAGGGTTCGACGGGAGGTCAAGTTCGGAACTCTCAAGCGCCTCATGATCGCCCTCGGCCCCAAAGGTCCCGGTGGCTTCCGCGTTTGGGTCGATCCGGTGCACGAGTTTCCGCTCCACATTCTCGGGCCGCGGCTGTAGCCGCCCCCTTGGCCTGCCCGAGTCAACGCTCGGATGCGAGGGGCCGCCTCGCCGATGATCTCGACGAGCCTCGTCAGCGCGAGGGCGAGCTGGGCGGCGCGGTAGAGGTCGGCGTTGGAGCGCCCGCGTGTGAACTCGATCGCCTGCGTCGCGGCGTCGAGCATGTGGCGGAGCCGGACCCCGTCGTCATGCTGCGACAGCGGATTCACCCTTCGCCAGCGACCGAGCCCTCCTCGATGCGCGTGACCTTGCTGAGTCGCAGACCGCCCGCGCCGACGGCGGCCCAGAACAGGAGTATTCCACCCTCTCCGGGCGTGAGCCCCCCCTGCAGGGCTCGGATCAGCAGCAGCCACGACAGCCAGGCGAGCGAGGTCGCCCAGCAGACCACCCAGCGCCTTCGCGCCGGCCTCAGGGTCTCGCCGACCAGGTGCCTGGTGACGCCGAACGCGAGCGCCGCGAAGAAGAACGCGCCGACGGCCGCCGCCCAGAAGAGCGCTGCCCAGCGCATCGACGCGGGATCGAAGAGACGCCCACGGATGCCCAGCGCGATCCCCGCGAACGCGCCATACATGGCACCGTACACGAGGACGCGCCGCGCGGGCCCAAGCGCGCGAGCGAGGCGGGCCCGCCGGGCGTTGTCGGGAACCGTCATCCGCTCATCCTCACTCAGGCTCCTTGGAAAGGAAGTCGGCGACAACCCTCCCGGCCTCGTCGCGCCTCCCCATCAGGATGGCGAGGCTGGCTGCCTCGACCACCCGCCCGCTGCCCTCTGCAAGGTGACGGGCCGCCTCAAGGTCACCCATCCCGCGGAGCCATGGCAGGGCAAAGTCCCTGAGCGCCTCCATGACCTCGGTCGCGACCGCCGATGGGGGCGAACCCGCTTGCAGCTCCCACCAGACGTCTCTCTGGCTTGGCATGAGGCGTCCAATGCGCGCGCGGATATGGCACAGCGCCTCGGTGGGTCCCGAGGCGCCGGGATTCGCCCAGCTGCCGCGCTGCATGACCTCGTTCAACTCGGGATAGAAGGCCCCAAGATTCAGGGTGAACTTGAGCGCCTCCCGCGAACTCCACTGGCTCGCTTGCACGTTGACGACGAGCACGCACCTCGGGGTCGCCAGCCGGAAGGTGTGACCGGCCTTGCGATAGCCCTCGGCCCTGAGCATCGGTACGAGGGCACTCCGGATGACCTCGTCCAGCAGGGCTTGCGCGGGGGTCTTGGCCACGCTTCTCCTCGTTGCCTCCTGTCAGCGCCCGCGCGATGCGAGGACTGAGACGCTCAGTCTATCCCAGCCCGTCTGGGATTCTGACTTTCAGAACGAGATCACCCGATCGCTCTCGACCACCCAGCTCGCGAGCTGGGCCATCGTCGACTTCTCGGCGCCGGGGAAGTACGGCTGGTTCTTGTGGATCCCGCACCGCGCCATGCAGGTGCCGCAGACCTTCACGATCGCTCCCTGCGCGATCAGATCCTTGAGCATCTGGACCAGGTCCTGATCGTACGCGTCCGGCTTCTTCAGGACGTCGCGCGCCATGTCGACCGCGTCGTTCATGAGGAAGATCCGCACCTCCTGGCCGCTCTCGCGGAGCTTGCCGGCGAGGCGCAGGCCGTTCCAGGTGACGTCGGTGCCGTCGTAGGGCTCGTGGTTGAAGACGATGAGGACGCTCATGTTCGGGCTCCTGGTCACGCCCGCTCGACGCGGGTCTCCAGCGGGACGGCGTTGGCGACGGTGAAGGCGAAGGGGCACTTGGCCCTCGCCCCCTCCGTCCAGCGCGCGAGCGTGGCGTCATCGACCGCCGCGCTCACGGTGACGCGCACCGAGATCCTCTCGACGAGCGGGCGCTCCCCGAGGCCGAGCACCGGCGCGACGTCGACGGCGCTCTCCGCGACGGACCTCACCTCGCCCAGATCGACGCCCTCCATGGACGCGATCATGACGAGCGTCGCCGTGTAACAGGCCGCGAGGCCGAAGAGCATGTACTGGAGCGGATCCGGGGCGAGCCCGCCGCCGCCGAACGGGGCCGCCATGTCGGCGGCCAGCACGGACGAACGGTCACCGTGGGCGATCGTCGCCGTGAACTGTGGGGAGCCGTCACGGAGGCTCCAGCCGCCCTCGACGCGCTTCTGCAGCTTCGCCGCGCCCGGGTCAGCCTTCGCCCGCTCCGCCAGCGCGCCCACCGCCGAGAGATTCACGTTGTTTCGCTTCATGCGGCCTCCTCGAGAGTATTCGCGTACTCTATTGAATACAGGCATGGCCAGTCAAGCCGGCGCCAGCCCGCGCGTCGGCTCCCTCGCCGGCCGGGCTTGACGCGCCAGGCGAGCGTCCATATTCAGGGGCCTCCACGAACACCGGAGCATCCCGTGACCACCCCCGGCCGCCGCTTCAAGACCGCGATCTACGAGCAGTTCGCCCGCGTCTCCAAGGCGCTCGGCAGCGGGCACCGCGTCGAGCTGGTCGAGCTCCTGTCGCAGGGGCCCCGCACCGTCGAGGCGCTCGCGCGCCTCACCGAGATGTCGGTCGCGAACACCTCCGCGCACCTGCAGGTGCTCCGAGGCGCCGGGCTGGTCGAGTCGACCAAGGAAGGGCTCTTCGTCACCTACCGCCTCGCCCACCCGTCCGTCGGCGACCTCCTGCTCGCGGTGCGGAGGGTCGCGGAGGCGCGCCTCGCCGAGGTCGAGAAGATCACGCGGGCCTTCCTCGCCGAGAACGCGCAGGCCGAGCCCATCGACGAGAAGGCGCTCCGCGCCCGGGTCCGCAAGGGCGAGGTGACGCTGCTCGACGTGCGCCCTCCGGAGGAGTTCGCCTCCGGCCACATCCCCGGGGCCCTCTCGGTCCCGCTCCCCGAGCTGGCGAAGCAGCTCGCCAGCCTCCCCAAGCGGCGCGAGGTCGTCGCCTACTGCCGGGGGCCGTACTGCGTCCTGGCCGTCGAGGCGGTGAAGCAGCTCCGGGCCAAGGGCTTCAAGGCCGTCCGCCTGGAGGAGGGCGTGCTCGACTGGGCCGCGCTCGGCCTGCCGGTGGATCGGACCGGCGCTTGAGCAGATTGCCCCGCGCTTGCCCATCGTCACCCGGCGTGACACGTTCGAAGCCACCCGGCTCGACGTTTGCCCGCGCCGTCTCGAGGTCCTGCATGCGCTCGAAGCTCTTCGCCGTCGTCGTCGCCCTGCTCTGCGCCTCCGCGAGCGCGAGTGGAGGTCGGGAGCACCGCTTCACGGGGAAGATGATCCAGTACGGCGAGACCGGCCTCACGGTCATGGGCGAGGAGAAGGAGAAGATCATCGTCGTCTCCAGCCTCCGCCACCACTACAGCCTCGTCCTGCCCTACGGCGTGGACTGGGTGGTCTCCGAGGACGACGATCCGCTGCTCAAGGGCAACTCGGGGCTGGTCAACGTGACGCTCAGCGCCGAGGAGACCGACGAGTCGCCCGAGCGTCACCTCCAGGGCGTGAAGGCCCGCCTGTCGGAGCCGGGGCGCATCAAGGGGCTCGAGAAGCTGGAGCTCGTCACCTACCGGAAGGAGCCAGTCCTCCGCAACGTCGTCGACGGCGAGAAGGCGAGCGGCTCGCGCGAGTTCAGAGGCGTCAAGATCCTCAACGTCTTCACCGCGAAGCGCTGGGGGAAGGTGGTCTACCTCCTTCACCTCTCGCGGGTGATCCCGGCCGCCGACGCGGCGTCTACGGACGAGAAGCCGTTCATGAACTTTGCGACCGTGGGCTTCCAGGTCGACTTCATGCGCGACGATCCCAAGAGGTAGACGGGACTGATGGGTTCCCTCCACGGTTCTACTTAGAGTCGCGCTGTCAATATTGACCGCTGCGGTCGAGTACGCTGCATTTGCTGGCCTTGCCCTCCTCCCTGAACGCGGTCCAGTTGACGTGGAGCAAGGCGCCGCAGCGTAACATACCGTGATTACACGCCTTTCTAGTCCTCACGGGCCATGCCGTTGCCCTCGGGGCGCCTTAACGTTCGCTGCGAAGTACCTGCGCGAAACACGTGGCGCAGGAGGAGGACGGCGATGGCGAGCGATTACCAGGCGATCTCGTACGCGGACGTCGTCGCGGGTGCGAAGGCGACCAACGGAACGATCCGGTGGAGCAGGGTAGTGCCGATGATGCTCCTCGTTCCGATCATCTTCGCGTTCGGAACCCCGATCTTCGCGTTCGGGATCCTCGTTGCCGTCCTCGCAGCGCCGGTCATCGTGGCGGTCCTTGCCACGTTGGCCGTGAAGCACGAGAGCAGCGCCTAGGCTGGTGGCAGGCGCGCCTCACTCGAGCCGCTTCGGAGGGCGGTGCTCGCCGCCCTCCGGAGGCTCGACTACCTCGGCGTCGATGGTGAACTCCGCCGCGCGCCGCCGCGGCTCCGCTGGCGCAGTGGCGCCAGCGCGCGTCGCACCGCCGAGCGCCCTCCGGACGATCGCCGCCAGGATCCCAGCCCCCGCCGCGACCGCGAGCAGCGCGAAGCCGGCGGTCACGGCGACCGCGAGGATCGCCCCGACGACCGCGAGCGCCGCCAGCGTGGGGATGCACCCTCGGACCTGAACCTGTCTCACGCTCATCGTTCGCCCCGCTCCATCAGGCACGCGCGGTGGGCGCGGCGTCCCCCGACCCCAGCACCGGCAGGCGGACGACGAAGGCGGTCCCCACCCCCGGTGCGCCGGTGACGGCGATGCTGCCGCCGAGCTCCACGCAGAGCCGCTGCGCGATGGAGAGCCCCAGCCCCACGCCGGGCTTGTCGGTCCGCCCGCGCCAGAACTCGTCGAACGCGAGCTGCTGCTCCTCGGGGCTCATCCCCGGCCCCGTGTCGCGCACCTCGATCTCGGCCCACTCCGAGGGTGAGCCAGGGGCGCGGCCGGCCAGGACCGCGACGTCGCCATCGCCGGTGAACTTGATCGCGTTGGAGAGGAGGTTGAGGAGGACCTGCCGCGCGCGCCGGGCATCGGTCCGGACCGGCGGGACGTCCGCGGCGCAGGAGACCCGAAGCCGCGTCCCCGCTGCCGACGCGGCCGGCTGCATCATCGCGGCGACGTCCTCGACGAGCGATCGGAGATCGACGGGTGTGAGCGTCACCTCCAGCCTGCCGATCTCGATCTTCGAGATGTCGAGCAGCTCGTCCACGAGCCCGGTCAGGTGGCGCGAGGCCTCGACGACGCGTCCGAGGTCGCGCGCCAGCGTCTCCGGCGCCGCTCCCCGGGCGTCGGTCTCCTCCAGCAGCAGCTCCGCGTAGCCCTGGATCGCGGCGAGTGGGGTCCTGAGCTCGTGGCTCGCGCGCCCCAGGAACCGGCTCTTCTCGTCGGAGGCCCGCACCGCCGCGTCGCAGGCCTTCTCCAGGGTGGAGTTCACCTTGCGCAGCTCGTCCTCCGCCGCCTTCCTCAGGCCGGCCTCCAGCAGCGCCCGCGCGTGGCGCTCCTCCAGCCGGCGGGTCTGGCGGCGCAGCTTCGCGAGGACCTGCCTGGTCCAGCCGGTGCCGCCGCCGATCCCGAACCCCGCGGCGACGCCGAGGCTGTTCTCGAGGAGCAGCCGGAGCGGATCCGGGACGACGCGCGCGACGAGCCCGTAGGTCACGAGCACCGCGACCACGACCGCGCCGATCCCGGCGCCGACCCCGAAGAGCCACGCCGCGACGACTATCGGGACGATCGCGAGCGTCACGGCGTGGTCGCCGAGCAGGCTCCACGCCGGGGAGAAGACGGCAGCGTAGCCAGCGAAGCACGCGGCGACGCCCGCGGCCCGCAGCAGGGGGCTGCCCGCCCGCGCCGGGAGGCGTGGCGCTCTCACGCCGGCTTCCGGGGCTGGACGTGGACGCGAAGCTCCTGCTCTAGCGCGTTCATGTCGACCGGCTTCGTGAAGAAGGCCGTGCAGCCGGCGTCGAGCGCCTCGCGCCGCGCGAGCGGACCAGCGTGGGCGGTGAGGGCGACGATGGGCAGCGTCGCGAAGCGCGGATCCGCGCGCAGCGTCCGCGCGACGTCCCATCCGGTGACCCCCGGCAGCCCGTGATCGAGGATCACGGCGTCGGGAGGCGACGCGCGGATCAGGACGAGCGCCTCCTCGCCGTCGGAGGCCTGCTCGACGTCGAAGCCGCGCAGCTCCAGCCTTCGACGCAGCATCTCGCGGATGGCGTCGTCGTCCTCGATGATCAAGATCCGGCCCATGGAGTTCACCGCCGATCCGACCTCATTTCGCGCCCCCGGTAAAGCCCGCCGGCGCGGGTCCGGGCGGCGGCTTCGCCCCCCGCGCCGCCCTTGACCGGCCGGCACGCCGCGGCGCAGCATGCGGCGCCCGTGGCCAACGATCCGTACGCAGCGCTCCGCTTCCCCGAGTACCGCGCGTTCCTCGGGGGGATGGTCGCGGTCTTCGTCGCGACGCAGATCCAGAGCGCGGTGCTGGGCTGGCAGATCTACGAGCTGACGGGCGACCCGCTCTCGCTCGGCCTCGTGGGGCTGGCCGAGGCGGTCCCCTTCCTCTCGCTCACCCTGGTCGGCGGGTGGGCCGCGGATCGCCGCGACAGCCGCCTGCTCTCGATCGCGGGGCTTGCCGCCGTCGGCGCGAGCGGCGCCTGGCTCCTCGCGGTCAGCCTGGGGAGCCCGCGCTCGACCCTGCCGCTCTACGCGGCGCAGGCGCTCGCGGGGCTCGGCCGCGCCTTCTTCAGGCCCGCCACCAGCGCGCTCGGCGCGGAGATCGTCCCGCGCGCCCACTACCACAACGCCGCGAGCTGGCGCTCGTCCTTCTTCCACGCGTCGATGGTGGTCGGGCCGGCGGTCGGCGGCCTGCTCATCGCGCTCGGCGGGCCACGGCTCGCGTACGCCGTCGTCG
>JBAVTL010000189.1:0-3256 GCA_049696175.1 Anaeromyxobacteraceae bacterium | reverse complement strand
ACGCCTCACCCCAAGCCAACCAGCGGCAGCTCGCGACGCCGCGATCGCCTTGCTCCCTCACCCTAGCCCTCTCCCTCGATGAGGGAGAGGGGACGGTGCCAAGGGAGACCCCGCGTTTCTCAACACCTGCTAGGGCTGGCTGGCGTGGGCAGGCAGCTTCGGATCGAGCGCCAACCTGCCATCCAGGACGCGTGCGAGCAGCGCGCGACACGAGTCGAGCTGCGGAGCGTTCTGCAGCAGCAGGGTCACCGGCCTGGCGCTCTGCGGCTCGAACACGAGGCGCGCCACGATCGGCCCGTACATGGAGAACCGCTTGCGGTCGATCCGGGCGCGCTTGATGGCATGGAACGGCAGCTCGAAGTTCTTCGGGTGTCGCGCCAGCAGCTCGTTCATCGTGCAGAGCTCGAGGGCCTTCGCCTGCTCGGCCTTGCGGCGGGCCTCTCGCTTCTCCAGGAACCACTTGTGTATCAGGATGCCGATGACGCCGAGCTGATGCGCCAGCAGCTGGCGGCTCTGTCCGGCGAACTGTCCCCCGATCCGGACCGCAATGGCGCGGTCCGGGCTCACGAAGAGCTGGTACTGCACGTCGCTGGTCCACAAGTTGCCCTGCCGCGCTTCGAACGACCCGAGGATCTTCTCCACGTTGCCTCCCGGGAAACGTGCCAACTTCCGGAACGAGGATACTTCGTGCTTCCCATCTCCTCGAACGATCCCTGCCCCTGCGGCGGCGGCTCCTACGAGAGCTGCTGCGGGCCCCGCCACCGCGGGACGCGCCCCGCCGAGACTGCCGAGGCGCTGATGCGCTCGCGTTACTCGGCCTTCGCGCTGGGGCTCGCGGGTTATCTGGAGTCGACGCACGACGCCCCCGCGACCGAGGAGGGTCGCAGGGAGCTGGAGGTGGCCGCGCGGTCCGTGACCTGGCTGGGCCTCACCGTGCACCGCGTCGAGCGGGGTGGCCCCGAGGACGACGAGGGGGTCGTCGAGTTCACCGCGCGGTCGCTCGACGGCCGTCACGCCGTGGAGCTGCACGAGCGGTCGTCGTTCCGAAGGAAGGACGGACGCTGGCTCTACGTGGACGGCGAGTGCCGGGTGACGCGGCGGGCGAGCGCCTCAGACGGGTCGACTACCCCCTGATCGATGGCAGTGGGGGCCTCGGCCCGCTATGGCGACGGACCGGAGGAAGGTCTCATGGCGAAGAACACGATCTGTGTCTGGTACGACAGGGACGCCGAAGCCGCCGCCCGCTTCTACACCCGGACCTTCCCGGACAGCGCGATGGGTCGTGTCGTCCGCGCGCCCGCCGACTACCCCAGCGGCAAGAAGGGCGACGTGCTGGTGGTCGAGTTCACGGTGGCCGGGGTGCACTGCGTGGGGCTGAACGGTGGCCCCGCGTTCAAGCAGAGCGAGGCGTTCTCGTTCCAGATCGAGACCGACGATCAGGAGGAGACCGATCGTTACTGGAACGCGATCGTCGGCGACGGCGGCCAGGAGAGTGCGTGCGGGTGGTGCAAGGACAGGTGGGGGGTGTCGTGGCAGATCACGCCTCGGACCTTGAACGAAGCGCTCGCGGCCGGGGGCGAGGAAGCGCGGCGCGCCTTCGAGGCGATGATGCCGATGAAGAAGATTGACGTCGCGACGATCGAGGCCGCCCGGCGCGGCTGACGCACCCTCGCGAGCTCGTGCGCTGCGTACGAAGGCGAGTCGGCCTCTACTCCGCGCGCCACTGACCGAGCTTCAGCCCTGGCACCCGCTCGAAGGGCTTCCGATTGCGGGTCAGGAGCACGCCGCCCGCCACGATGCAGGGCCTTCGCGACGGTCTCGCGCCGCGCGCGGTGCTGGCGCAGGTAGAGGTTTAGCGCCTCGCGGATCAGGGAGGAGAACCCCTTTTCCCTGCGCTGGGCGGCGATCTTAAGCGGAGCGGCGTCACGCCCATCTCGGAGGGCGTCTGTCCTGCGGGAGGAACATCAATAAAGACGGTCTATTGGAGCTGCTACGGCCCCCCAATGGGCTGCCCCGTCCTCACGGGATGGCGGCCATGTCCGCCAATGTCGGAGTCTGTGGGTATAGGTAGGCTATTACCCGACATCCAAGAGGAGGACTCCATGGACCGCAGCGGCTGCACCGAACCAGACGGCAGGACCACCATGCCCACGCCGATCGGGTCGCTCGAAGAGCTCGGATACACCACGCTGACGCGGGAGCGGGCCTGCAGGCTCGCGGCGTCGTCGGAGTTCGGCGCCCACTACCTCGACCTCATCCTCACGGGGGCGTGCAACCAGCGATGCGCCTACTGCAAGTTCCCCTTCGCGCGCCGGGAGCTCGATCCGCTCGCCGCGCTCGCCATCGTCGACGCGCTCGTCCCCCGCGGGCTCCGCTTCGTCCACCTCACCGGCGGTGAGGCGACGCTCTGCGAGCAGCTGCCGCTGGTGATCTCCGCGCTCCGGCGGCGGGGGATCCGCACGCTGCTGACCACCAACGGGACGGCGCCGCTGGCGCTCTACTCCGCGTGCATCCTCGCCGGACTCGACGAGGTGAACGTCTCCTTCGACGGTCCACACCTCCCCGTCCCGCGGGAGCGGCCGTGCGACGTCGACCACGTGCGGCGGCTGGTCGACATGGCGATCGATGCCGACCGCGTCGTCCGGATCAACCTGACCCTCACCGAGCGGTCGGCGCCCCATTTCGCGGAGAACGTTCGCGCCCTCGCCGCCTGGGGAGTCTCCGACATCAAGCCGGTCACCGCGGTCTCGCCCGGCGTAGACCTGGCCCGCGTCGGCGCGATCCTCTCGCCCCTGGTCGCGGCGCTCCAGGACGTGCCGCTGCCCATCTTCCGCTTCCGCCTGCCGCGCCTCGCGGGCGACGGCTTCCGCGGCCTGCCTCCGGAGGCTCCGCGCCGGTGCCACCTGCTCCGCGACGATCTCTGCGCCGACTCCGAGGGGTTCTACCCTTGCATGATCCACATGCGAGAGCGGGGGCGCCGCATCTGCGCCGCCGGCGATCTGCGGGACCTGGACCGGGCGCGGCGCGAGTTCTTCGCCGACTTCAGCCCCCCTTCCGATCCGATCTGCCGGACGCAGTGCCCCGACTTCATGTCGCGCTTCAACGTCGCCGTCGAGGACGAGAGGAGGCGTGTTGGTTCCCGCGTAGCGCCGTGAACCACCGGCCCATCTGAACCGGTCTCGGCCCCCGCCGCCTCTGCGACGCCGGCGGCGGAGCGCGGTGATCGCGGGGGCTGGAAACTTTGCCACCGCGTGAC
>JBAVTL010000188.1:0-3479 GCA_049696175.1 Anaeromyxobacteraceae bacterium | reverse complement strand
GCAGCGGCCTCGTCGCCATCGCCGCGGCGCGGGCCGGCGCGGCGCGCGTGCTCGCGCTCGACGTCGATCCGTACTCGCAGGCCGCCGTGCGGCTCAACTCGCTGGAGAACGGCGCGACGATCGAGTTCCGGCTCGGCGACGCGATCGGCGAGCCGCTCGACGGCTTCGACGTCGTCCTCGCCGGCGACATCTTCTACGAGCGGAGCCTCGCGGAGCGGGCGATGCCGTGGCTGCGGAAGCTCGCCGCGCGCGGCGCGCTGGTCCTGGCCGGGGACCCGGGGCGGCTCTACTCGATCCGCGAAGGGCTCGAGGAGGTCGCCGTGTACGACGCCCCCGCGGTGGCGGGCGTCGAGGGGCGGCCGATCATGAAGACCTGGGTGGAGCGGGTCCGGTGACGGAGCCGTGACGGCGCCCCCCGGAGGAGGCTCCGGGGAGGGCGCGGTCCGCGAGCCTCACCGCGTCAGAAGAAGGCCAACCAGCCGAAGGCGAGGGAGCAGGCGTTGGGGGCGCAGGTGCAGTCGCCAGGGGTCGCGCCGCAGTAGGTGGTGATGGCGGGGTTGACGTGCGCACAGGAGAGCCCCGACCACGGGGCGCCGCAGTCGCCGTCATACTCGCAGGCCGCACCCGCGCCGAGGTACGGGACGCAGGTCTTGGCCGCGCCGCAGTCGAGGTTGGGGGCGCACTCGGCGCGTTCGTAGGTGGTGCCACCGTAGGCGTAGACGGCGCCGCACTTGCCGCCTTCGCCGGAAAGCCCGCGGCAGACTCCCGTGGCGAGCACGTCCACCGCCTCGCACCAGAGCCCCTCCTGGCACTCCTCGTAGCCGGCCCGGCAGGTGGCGCCGAACGGCCTCCTGACCACGCAGCTCCCGCTCGTCGTGCCGGGCACGATGGCGCAGGTGTTCCAGGTGCTGCCGCACTCCTCGCTCCCGGTGCAGGAGGCCCCGCTGGCCTTCGGCGCCTGGCACGTGTAGTCGGTTGAGCGGCAGTAGAGCCCCGGCTGGCAATCCTCGAGCCCCTGGTAGGCGCAGTCCCCGCCGACCGGCTGGGGCGACGCCGGGATCGACCGGCAGACGTAGCTCGGAGCCTCGTACCTGCAGTAGGCACCCGCGACGCAGCCACGGTAGTAGCAGTCGCCGCCGAGCGGTGCCGGCCCTCGGCATACGTAGGTCGAGGACTCGGGGACGCAGGTCAGCTGGTTGTACGCGGTGCACTTTCGTTCCACGCTGCAGTTGTCTCCGTCTATGGACGGCGCGGGGGAGCAGCGGGGCGGGGTGCTCGCGTAGTTGCAGTAGTAGTTGCCGTCGCAGGGCGGATCGTACGGACCCCCGCACGCGTCGTACTGGCCCGTGGTGTAGTCGTAGCCGCCGGGCGCCACGCAGAGCTTGGTGAGGTCGGTCGCGTTGCCGACGCAGTAGAGTCCGGAGGCGCACGCCGGGTACAGGGACGAGCACGGCTGATCGAGCTGCCCCGGCACCACGCAGATCCCCGGGCAGGTCGTGCTCGAGTCACAGGCGCCGCCTCCGGCGCACTCGGTGACGAAGCCCCACGGCTCGGTGTAACAGACGCCGCCGGGCTGCACGGTCCCCCGCGTCGCGAGGGCGCAGAGGCTGAAGACGGTCTCGAACATCGACTCGTTGCACACCGTGGTCGCGTCGAACGCCGCGATGCACTGCTCCGCGATGGCCCGCTCGTAGTTGATCCGTCCGGACGCGGCCGAGGCGCCCATGTTGACGCAGCCCGCGCGCCACTGGGTCACGAGCGGCTCCACCACCTCGGCGGCGATGCCGCACCGCGTGTAGAGGTTGACGAAGGCGTCCTGCGCCGAGTTGCAGAACCCCTCGGCGGTGTTGAGTGGATCCTTCGCCTTCGGATCGACGATGAGGCTGCAGCCGGAGGCGGAGAGCGCGAGGGCGGCGGCGAGGAGTCTGGCGTGGTTTCTCATGGCGGTCTCCAAAGCTAGAAGCGGCCCATCGCGACGACGCCGGCCAGCCCGTCGCCCACGACAGGCACCACGGCCACGGCTGCAGGCTTGTCGGTCCACCAGAGGTAGCCGCCGACGCCGGCCGTGGCGATGCCGACGCCGTAGAGCACGTCGGCGATCAGGGCGGTCCGCTTCACCGCGTCGCGCTTCGCCGGATAGTCGTAGTAGAAGCCGATGTCGTTCTTCGCCGCGTTCAGGTCGCTGTCGAGCCGCTTCGCCCTAAGCCCCTCCACGACGCCGCCGATCAGGAACAGCCCGCCGCCACCGACCATCGAGACGCCGACGATCTTCCGGCGGCTCCACGAACCGGCAGCCCTCGGCTCCTCCGGCGCGAGCGGGGGCGGGGGCACCGGTGCAAGCTTCGCCTCGGACTTCTCGGCGGCGGCGCCGGCGCTCGCGGAGGCGCCGGCCGCCGGCGCAGAGGTCACCCGGGCGAGGCCGATGATCTCGCGTACGCGCGCCACGGCGGCGTTGGCGAGCGCGTCCTCGTTCTTGTCGCAGAAGTCGGCGGCGCGCCCGGCCACCTTCCCCTTCTTCACGTCCACCAGGATGAGGGAGAAGCGGTAGCGCGAGCCGATCTGGCCCACCTGGCCGGTGAGCATGAAGTCCACGCCCAGCGCGCCGCCGACCTCGGCGAGGCAGGAGGAGTCCTCGGAGCAGCCGAGGATCGCCTTCTCCTTCTCGAACCCGACGATCGCCGCGATGTCGGCCTTCGAGACCACGTCCATGCCGTAGCGCGCCACCTCGCTCACGACGATCTCGGTCAGGATGGTCGACGTCCCGTCCGCCACGCCCTGGACGTTCTTCATGTCCATGACCGCGACCTTGGTCTTCTGCGCTGCGCTGGCCGAGCCGGCGAGTGTGAGGATCGTCAGAACTACGAGCCACCGCATGTGAAACCTCCGAGGGGTACCCGGTGCCCGGGCAGGGCGCATCATATAGGGGAGCTGGCCTATTCAGCTCCCTCGTTGCGGGGGGATGTCAGACGCAGGGCGTCACTCATTTATGGTACGGCTCGCCCTTCAGGATCGTGAAGGCGCGGTAGAGCTGCTCCACCAGGACGACGCGGGCGAGCCTGTGGGCGAGCGTCATCCGGGAGAGCGAGAGGGTCTCCTGCGCCCGCGCCCGGATCGCGTCGGCGTGGCCGTCCGAGCCGCCGATCACCAGGACGACGTCCTGGCCTTGCTGAAGCCACTTCGCGAGCCGGCTCGCGAGCTCCAGGCTGGTCGGCTCGGCGCCCCGCTCGTCGAGGAGCACCACCCGCTCGGACGGGCCGATCCGGGCGAGGAGCGACTCCCCCTCCTCCTCCTTGGCGCGCGGCGTTCCGGCGTGCCGCTTCGCCTCTGAGACCTCGACCAGCTCGAACTTCGCGTAGCGGGAGAGCCGCTTCGCGTACTCCTCGACCGCCGGCGCGAAGAGCCCGGAGCGGTCGCGCCCCACCGCGACGACGCGCAGCTTCATGGCGCGGAGCACCGTGGCGGCGCGTCGATCCCCGCGT
>JBAVTL010000187.1:0-2790 GCA_049696175.1 Anaeromyxobacteraceae bacterium | reverse complement strand
CCCCTCGGTGATGCTCCACCCCCTCCGAGCGCGGCGGACGCTTCCGCGTCGTCGGGCGCGAGCTCCTGCACCTTTCGCCAGGTCGCCTTGGCCTCGGCCGCCTTGTGCTGCTCCTCGTGGATGTGGGCCAGCTCCTTGTAGACCGAGATGGTCTTCCCGGTCTGGCCCAGGTCGCGGAAGGCCTGGGCGAGCAGCGTCAGCGTCTGCACGTCCTTGGGATCGGACTTGAAGCAGAACTGGAGCTTGGCGAGGGCGCGCTTGGTGTCGCCCTTGGCGAGGTAAACGTGGGCCAGCTCGCGGGCGAGCGGCGCGTCGTCGGCCTTCAGCGCGGCGATCCGCTCGGCGACCTTGAGCCACTCGTCGGGCCGGCTGTGGGCCTTGAGGTACTCGGCGGCCCGCTCGAAGTGCTCGAGGGCGGCGGCGGGCTGGCTCGCGCGCGCGTGGAGCTCGCCCAGCTTGATCGAGGACGCGATGTTGTCCGGGTCGAGCGCGACCATCCGCTTCAGCACGTCGAGCAGCCGCTCCTGGTCCCCCGCCTTCTCGTACGCGGCCGCGACGAGCTGGAGCTGGCCCATCGCTTCGCTCATCAACCCGAGCTGCTGGTTGAGCGCCGCGAGCTTCTCGTTGACCTCTAGGTCGCCGGGGGCGAGCTTGCTCGCCTGCTTGAAGACCGCGACCGCCTTCAGGAAGAAGCCCTGGTCGGAGTAGATCTCGGCGACCCGCCTGAAGGCCTCGGCGGCAGCCGCGTCGTTGCGCAGCTTCTGGTGGAGCTCGCCGACCTTCAGGACGATGCGGACGTCCTTCGGGTCCTCGGCGAGGATCCGCTCGTACGTCCTGATGGCCTTGTCGAGGGCGCCCTTCTGAACGAGCTTGGTCGCCTCGGCGATGATCTTGTTCTTGTCGACTGCCATCGGGCCGGGCGGAGCGCCTATCGCGGGGACCTGCGCGCGCGGCGGACCTCACGCGCGCACACCCGGAGGCCACGCGCCCCCAGACCGGACCCAGCCTAGTCAATGGGCATGGGGTGGTCAAGACGGGGAATCCCACGACGGTACGCGGGATTACGCCCGTTTCTTGACTCCGGGCGGCGTACCCCCGGAAGGGGTTACTGCGACTTGGGCGGCGCCTCCGCCGGGACCGGCGGGTTCAGGATCTGGTCCACGATCCGGGTGTCGTACTTGCCCTCGACGAACGCGGGGAACTGCAGCACGCGCTTGTGGAACGCGATGTTGGTCTTGATCCCCTCGATCACGTACTCCGCGAGCGCCCGCTGCATGCGCTTCAGGGCGATCTCGCGGTTGGCGCCGGTGACCACGAGCTTCGCGACGAGCGAGTCGTAGTACGGCTGCACCTTGTACTGCTCGTACGCCATCGTGTCGACGCGGACGCCGTACCCGCCAGGCTGGTGGTAGCCCGTGATCTTCCCGGGTGACGGGGCGAAGGTGACGGGGTCCTCGGCGTTCACGCGGCACTCGATCGCGTGGCCGTGCGGGACGATCGACTCCTGCGTGCGCCCCAGCGGCTCGCCGGCGGCGAGCCGGATCTGCTCCCGCAGCAGATCCAGCCCGTAGACCTGCTCGGTCACCGGGTGCTCGACCTGGATGCGGGTGTTCATCTCCATGAAGTAGTAGCGCCCCTTCTCGTCCAGGAGGAACTCGATCGTGCCGACGTTGTTGTAGCCGATCGACCTCATGGCCTTCAGCGCCACCTCGATCATCTCGCGCCGCAGCTCGGGGGTCACCGCCGGGCTGGGCGCCTCCTCGATGAGCTTCTGGTGCCGGCGCTGGACCGAGCACTCGCGCTCGCCGAGGCAGATGACGTCGCCGTGCTCGTCGGCGACGATCTGCAGCTCGATGTGGCGCGGCTCCTCGACGTACCGCTCGAGGTACATCGAGCCGTCGCTGAACGCCGCCAGCGCCTCGTTGCTCGCGGTCTCGAAGGCCTGCCGGACCGCCGCGAGCTCGCGCACGATCTTCATGCCGCGGCCGCCGCCGCCCGCGGCCGCCTTGAGGATGATCGGGAAGCCGATCTCCTTCGCGTGGACCTCGGCGTCCTCGGCGTCCTTGAGGAAGCCGCGGGCGCCTGGGAGCAGGGGCAGGCCGGCCTTCTCGGCCGCCTCGCGCGCGGCGACCTTGTTCCCCATGAGCCGGAGCATCTCGGGGCGCGGGCCGATGAACTTCAGCCCCATGTTCTGGACCATCTCCGCGAACCCGGCGTTCTCGGAGAGGAACCCGTAGCCAGGGTGGATGGCGTCCACGCCCGTGATGTCGGCCGCCGCGAGCAGCGCGCGCGGGTTCAGGTAGCTGTCCTTCGACTGCGGCGGGCCGATGCAGATGGCCTCGTCGGCGAAGCGGACGTGGAGCGACTCGGCGTCGGCCGTGGAGTGGACGGCGACCGTGCCGATCCCGAGCTCCTTGCACGCGCGGATCACACGCAGGGCGATCTCGCCCCGGTTGGCGATCAGGACCTTCTTGAACATGGAGACGCTCCCTCCCGGGCTAGCCCGGAACGATGCGGAAGAGCGGCTCGCCGAACTCCACCGGCGTGGCGTTCTGGACGAGGATCTCGGCGACGGTCCCGTCGACCTCGCACTCGATCTCGTTCATCAGCTTCATCGCCTCGACGATGCAGAGCGTCTGGCCCTTCTTGACCTTCAGCCCCACGTCGGTGAACGGGGCGGCGTCGGGGGCCGGCGCCCGGTAGAAGGTGCCGACGAAGGGCGACGTGACGATCGTGCCAGGCTTGTCGGCCTTGACCTCCGCCTTCGCGTCACCCTTCGCGGCGGGCGCG
>JBAVTL010000186.1:0-2305 GCA_049696175.1 Anaeromyxobacteraceae bacterium | reverse complement strand
GGACACCGTCGGCCCACTCGGTGACGAGGTAGAACTCGCCGGTCTCGCGCAGCGAGACGCAGCGGCCGTCCTCGCCGATGGCGCCGACGTCCAGGGCGCGCACGTGGTCCGGCGTGCCGTGGAACTGGTCGTAGGCGAGCAGCAGCCCATCGGCGCGGTCCGCGCGGCGATCGTGGCCGAAGGGGTTTGGCGCCATCGTCCGGAAGACCAGCTCGCGCAGCGTGCCGTCGGCGAGCCGCGCGGTGAGCCGGACCGGCACGCCGTACCCTTCGACCTTGGCCGTCTCGCCGGTGCCGGCGTCCGGCCCGAGCGGGACGATCCGCTCCAGCGTGGCGCCTGGGAAGAGCGTCGAGACGAGCGAGTCGAGGCGCGCGGGGACTGCAACCACGGGGGCTCCCGTCGAAGGACCCCACGATGGTACGCGCGTCGGGGCCCGGTCCGGCAGGCCCCGCCGGGGCTGAGGCGTCCGGGCGGCCGAGGGCGCAGTTGGTGGCCCTGGCGACGAGGGCGTCGAAGAGGCGCTACGACGTCGCGGCCCGCAGCACCACGAGGAAGTCTCCCGGGGTCAGGAAGCGCACGCCCTCGTGCATCTCCAGCGCAACCAGGTGCCTGCGGTCGAACGACACGACATACCCGGCCCTCCCGCCGATCGCCGCCGCTACGTACTTGTCGTCCTTCGGATCCTTGGCGACGACCCGCACGCCCGGCGCCGGCACGACCCGCTCCGCCGTCCCCACGATGGCGTCCACGAACGCGAGGCGGTTCAGACCACGCGGCGTCGCACGCTTCACCTTCTCGCGCTCCACGGCGTCCCGGTACTCGGCCTCGATCTCGTCCGTCACGATGAGGACGCAAGCGCCGAGCGCGCCTGCCTCGATGACGAGCCGCGCAGCCGAGCGCGGGTTCTTCGTAGCCACCGCCGCGACGACGACGCTGGCGTCGAGGATGACCCTCACTACTCGCCCCGGAGCTCGCGCTTGACCGCGGCCCCGAGCTTGGCGGCTTCCTCGTCGCTGAGGTCGCCCGGTGGCAGATCCCTGAGGAGGTGCAGCAGGCGGGCTCGCTCGTGCTCGCGAATGACCTCCCGCGCCTTCTCCTCTGCCGCCTGGCGCAGGAACTCCGAGGGCCGCTTCTGCTCCAGCTTCGCCGCGCGCCTGACGAGCGCCCGGAGCCCCTTGGTCGTCCGATAGGTCTCGACCGTCTTCGTCGCCATGATCACCGTGTTACGTCTGTCCATATCGGGACGCAAGGGCCGGTGGGGGCGTCACTTCCCCTTCTTCTTCGCCGGGGCGGCGCCCTTCTCCAGGTCGGCGGGGACCGGCGCGATCGCGGGCGTTAGGACGATCTCGATGCGCCGGTTGCGGGCGCGTCCGCTCAAGGTCCGGTTGCTGGAGATCGGCTCCCAGGGGCCGTACGCGGCGACGACGAGGTTCTTTCCCGGGATCTTCGCCGTCTCCTCCAGGTAGCGGACCACGTTGATCGCGCGCGCGGCCGCGAGGTCCCAGTTGGTGGGGTACTTGTCCTTCAGCTTGTCCGAGATCGGGATGTCGTCGGTGTGGCCCGAGACCTGGATCTTCTTGTCCTTCACGTTGCCGAGGATCGCGCCGACGCGGGAGAGGACGCCGCCGCCGCCGGTCGTGAGCGCGGAGTCGCCCTGGCCGAAGAGGATCTTGTCCACGAGGTCCACCTTGATGCGCCCGCCGGACTGCGAGAGCCGGATGTCCCCGGTCTTGATCTCCTCCTGCATCTTCTGCTCGAGCTCCTGGTAGGTGCCCTGGAGCTTCGCGAGCTCCTCGTCCTTGGCCTGGACCTGGAGGGAGAGCTCGTTCTTGAGCGCGAGCAGGTCGGACTTCTCCGCCTCCATCTTCTCCAGCCGCTGGGCGACCTCGGCGCGGGTGGTCCGCGCCTCCTCGATCCTCGCGTTCGCGTCCACGAGCTGCGCGTTCGCGGCGGACGCATCCGTCCGGGCCCGGTCGAGCCGCGTCAGGAGGAAGACCGACGCACCGGCGCCGGCGAGCAGGGCGAGGACGAAGAGGACCCACGGCGTCTTGCTGGGCTTCGCCATCTTGAGCGCCTCGTTCATCACGTCGTCGTAGGTGTCCATGTCGGTCATTCGCTCCTCTGGAGGCTTGGCGTGCGGGCGCATTCTTTCACCCGCGGAGAGATGCGGGCAAGCGCCGACCTTCGGCGGCACGCTTCGCGGGCTCGGGAGGCCGGTGGTAGAACGTGGGCGATGTCGGACCAGGAGCAGCGCGCGATCGTCGCGCGGCGGGCGCTGGCGCGGGGCGACGGGGAGGCCCCGCGC
>JBAVTL010000185.1:0-11164 GCA_049696175.1 Anaeromyxobacteraceae bacterium | reverse complement strand
TCCTGCTCGCCGACGAGCCGACCGGGAACCTCGATCCCCGCACCGCCGACGGGATCCACTCGCTCCTCGCGGAGCTGAACCGCCAGCTCGGGATCACCGCGGTCGTCGTCACGCACAACGAGGGGCTCGCGGCGTCGCTGCCGCGCCGCCTCCGCCTCGACGCCGGGAGGCTCGCGTGAGCCATCACCGCGGCCCCGCCGCGCCGTTTCCGGGCGAGGCGGGCGGGCGGCACCGTTTGAGGTTTCGCCCCCATTGCACTAGATTCCGCGGCTTCGTGAAGCGCCTTCCGTCCCACCTCCTCGGCCTCGTCGCAGCGCTGCTCGTCGCGTCCCCTGCGGCGGCGCCGGCGCAGCCCGTTCGCGGCGCCGTCGTCAAGGAGGTGCGCGTCGAAGGGACGCGCCGCGTCGAGCCGGACGCCGTCAAGGCGGCCATCGCCACGAAGGCCGGCGGGCCATGGGACCCGAAGGGCGTCGACGCCGACGTCCGCGCGGTGATGAAGCTCGGCTTCTTCTCCGACGTCACCGTGAAGATGGAGGGCGATCCAGACGCGCCGATCCTGATCTTCGGGGTGGTCGAGAAGCCCACCGTGAGCGAGTGGCGCCTTGAGGGGAACGACGAGATCTCGAAGGACGACCTCAAGGACTCCATCACGGTGAAGCCCTTCCAGGTCCTCGATCTCGTCGCCGTCCGCAAGGACGTGAAGAAGATCCAGGAGAAGTACGTCGAGAAGGGGTTCTACCTCGCCGAGGTGAAGTACCAGCTCAAGGAGCAGGCCGAGAACCAGGTGGCGGTCGTCTACGTGGTCGACGAGAAGGCCAAGGTCCAGATCAAGGAGATCCGCTTCCTCGGCAACGAGAAGGTCTCCCGGGCCGACCTGCTCGGGGCCATGCTCACCAAGGAGGGCGGGCTCCTCGCCGCGTTCACCAGCGCCGGCACCTACCGTGAGGACATGTTCCAGCGGGACCTGCAGGCGCTCCAGCTCGCCTACCTCGACCGCGGCTACGTGAACGCGAAGGTGGGCAAGCCCACCGTCGATCTCTCTCCGGACCGCAGGTACATCTTCGTCGCCATCCCGGTGGAGGAGGGGGAGCAGTTCCGCATCGGCAAGACCGGCTTCTCCGGGAAGACGCTCGGCGAGGACGCGCGCCTCGTCGGGCTCGTGAAGTCGAAGACCGGCGACGTGTTCTCGAGCAGCGTCCTGCGGGGCGACCTCCAGGCGGTCGCCGACGTCTACCGCGACCGCGGCTACGCCAACGCCAACGTCGTGCCGATGACGCAGGTGGACGCCAAGACCCGCGTCATCGACGTCGAGTACGAGGTCCAGCCCGGGAACCTGGTCAAGTTCGAGCGGATCGAGATCACCGGGAACGTGAAGACCCGCGACAAGGTCATCCGCCGCGAGCTGCGGGTCTACGAGGGCGAGCTCTTCAGCGGCTCGGGCATGCGCCAGTCGAAGCAGCGGGTCACCGCCCTCGGCTTCTTCGAGACGGTCGAGATCACCACGCGGCGCGGCAGCTCGGACGAGCTCCTCATCGCCACGGTCGAGGTGAAGGAGCGCTCGACCGGGACCTTCCAGCTGGGGGCCGGCTTCTCCTCCTACGAGAACTTCGTCCTCACCGGCCAGATCTCCCAGAACAACTTCTTCGGGTGGGGCCAGACCCTCTCGCTGCAGGTCCAGTGGTCGTCGAAGCGGCAGCTCGGGACGATCCAGTTCGTCGAGCCCTACTTCCTCGACACCGCGTGGACGTTCGCCTTCGACCTGTACGCGTCGGAGGGGACGTACACCAGCTTCAGCCGCCGCGCGGTGGGCGGCAACATGACGTGGGGGTACGAGCTCTCGGGGCTCGCGCCGTACATCCCCTTCGCGAAGGCGCTGGAGGACGTCCGGGTCTTCGGGACGTACACGAACGAGAACGTCAACGTTACCCCGGCCGCCGGCGAGGTCCAGCTCTTCAACCGTTACCGCGGCGGGACGACCAGCTCGGTGCGCGGCTCGCTCGTCGTGGACAAGCGGGACAACAGGCTCTTCCCGACGCGCGGCTTCTACGGCTCGGTCTCCGCCGAGGCGGCGCCACCGGCCCTGGCGCCCGACTT
Source organism: Anaeromyxobacteraceae bacterium (assembly GCA_049696175.1). Classification (GTDB taxonomy): domain Bacteria; phylum Myxococcota; class Myxococcia; order Myxococcales; family Anaeromyxobacteraceae; genus DATIVK01. Next base: position 9,070 of record JBAVTL010000185.1, on the reverse strand, counting down.
CCTCTTCGGCGACCAGGTGAACCTCTTCCGGCGCTACGCGGCCGACCTGCGCTTCTACCACCCGGTGGTCGCCGGCGTCGTCTTCCGGAGCAAGCTGACCCTGGGCTACATCGAGGACTGGGACGCCGAGCACCGGGTGCCGATCTCGGAGCTCTACTTCGTGGGCGGCATCAACTCGGTCCGCGGCTACCAGATGTACTCGATCTCCCCCACCGTCCGCGCGGCTCGCACGGCGGACGGCGGGCTGGTCTCGACGAACGTGGGCGGGAACAAGCAGGCCATCCTGAACCTCGAGCTGGAGCTCCCGTTCTTCGAGTCGGCCGGGATCCGGGCCGTGGTCTTCGCCGACGCCGGCAACGCCTTCGGCCGCGGCCAGTGGAGCGACCCGGCCGTGGCGGGATCGCTCTACAAGTCGGTCGGCTTCGGCATCCGCTGGTCGAGCCCGGTCGGGCCGCTCCGCTTCGAGTGGGGAATCCCCCTCGATCGCCGCAAGAACGCGGACGGCAACTACATCGACCGCCCGCTCGACTTCCAGTTCACCATCGGCAACTTCTTCTAGCCTCCGGAAAGGAGCCGTCATGCGCAACGCATCCGTCCTCGCCTCCCTCCTCGTCGCGGGCATGCTCGCCCCGAGCGTCGTCCGTGCCGCCGAGCTCAAGATCGGCTACGTCGACCTTCAGCGTGCCGTCTCGGAGGTCGAGGAGGGGAAGGCCGCCCGCGCCCAGCTCAAGCGGGAGTTCGACGAGAAGCAGAAGAAGCTCGACGCCAAGGAGGCGGAGCTGAAGCGGCTCCAGTCGGACCTCGAGAAGCAGGCGATCGTCCTCTCCGAGCAGGCCAAGAAGGCGAAGGCCGACGAGCTGGAGCGGAAGTTCGGCGAGGCGCAGGCGCTGCTGCGCCAGCTCCAGCAGGAGCTCGGCGGCCGCGAGCGCGAGCTGATGAGCAGCCTCTTCGACAAGATGGGGCAGATCGTCAAGGAGATCGCCGTGGCGGAGGGCTTCACCTTCGTCCTCGAGAAGAACCAGTCGGGGCTCATGTACGCCCCGGCGTCGCTCGACGTGACCAACGAGCTGGTCCGCAAGTACAACGCCCGCTTCGGCGCGAAGTCGGCCCCGAAGAAGTAGGCACGCCATGGGATTCACGCTCAAGGAGCTGGCGGGGCGCGTCGGTGGAGCCGTGGTCGGCGACGCCGCCCTCGAGGTCGAGGGCATCGCGCCGCTCGAGGTCGCCGGCCCCACGCAGCTCTCCTTCTTCTCGAACAGGAAGTACCGGAAGGCCTTCGAGGCGACCGCCGCCGGCGCCGTCCTGGTGGATCCCGGCGTCGAGGGGCCGCCAGGCCGGACGCTGGTCGTGGTCGAGAACGCGTACCTCGCGTTCGCGAAGATCTCGACCCTCTTCCACCCGCCGCAGGAGCCGGTGCCGGAGATCGCGCCGTCGGCCGTGATCCACCCGACCGCGGTCGTCCACCCGAGCGCGCAGGTGATGCCGCTGGCGTGCGTCGGCCCCGGGGCGGTGATCGGGGCGCGGACCATCCTGTTCGCGGGAGCACACGTCGGCCAGGACGCGAAGGTCGGCGAGGACTGCCTCGTCTACCACAACGCGGTGATCCGGGAGCGCTGCGTCATCGGCGACCGCGTCATCCTCCAGCCCGGCGTGGTGATCGGCTCCGACGGGTTCGGCTACGCGCTGGACATGGCGGGTGACGGTCACGGCCCGCGTCACCTCAAGATCCCCCAGGCCGGCCACGTCGTCGTCGAGGACGACGTCGAGATCGGCGCCAACACCTGCGTCGATCGCGCCACGCTCGGCGTCACCAGGATCGGCCGCGGCGCCAAGATCGACAACCTCGTCCAGATCGCCCACAACGTCGAGGTGGGGCCCCTCTGCATCATCGCTTCGCAGGTGGGGATCTCGGGCTCGACCCACCTCGGGATGGGCGTGGTCGTCTGGGGGCAGGTCGGCATCGTCGGCCACATCACCATCGGCGATCGCGCCGTCATCAACGCGCAGTCCGGGGTCGGGCACGATCTGGAGGCGGGCGCGCGCGTCGCCGGGTCGCCCGCGAAGCCCGACGTCCAGTGGGCGCGCAACTCCGCGGTCTTCGACCGCCTCACCGAGATGCGCCGAGAGCTGCGGGAGCTCCGCAAGGAAGTCGACCAGCTCCGCGGCGAGAAGGCGAAGGACGCGAAATGAGCGAAGTGACCGAAGTGACCGCCGCCCCAGTCAGCACGATCCTCGACGTCGTCGGGATCCAGAGGCTCCTCCCGCACCGCCCGCCCTTCCTGCTCGTCGACCGCGTGGTCGAGTTCGAGGAGTACAAGCGGCTCGTGGCCTGGAAGGGGGTCACGATGAACGAGCCCTTCTTCACGGGCCACTTCCCCGGCCACCCGGTGATGCCCGGCGTCCTCATCCTCGAGGCGCTCGCGCAAGCCGGGGCGCTGCTCGCGATCATGTCGCTCGGGCCGTCGGCGGCCGACAAGATCACCTACCTCATGGGGATCGACGGCGCGAAGTTCCGCAAGCCGGTGGTGCCCGGAGATCGCCTCGAGCTGCACCTCGAGGTGACGCGGCAGAAGGGGGCCGTCTGGAAGGAGGCGGCGAAGGCGATCGTCGACGGCCAGGTCGTCGCCGAGTGCGAGTTCATGGCGATGCTGGCCGACCGCGAGGAGCCGTCGAAGTAGCGGCGCGCCCCTCCAGAGACCGGGAGCCTGACAATGGCCATCCACCCCACCGCCGTCATCGAACCAGGTGCCCAGGTCGACCCGTCCTGCGACGTGGGCGCCTACGCCGTCATCGGCCCCCACGTGAAGCTCGGGCCGCGCAACGTCGTGCAGCACCACGCCGTCGTGACCGGGCACACCACGGTCGGCGCCGAGAACCGCTTCTTCCCCTTCTGCGTCGTCGGCGCGGCGCCGCAGGACCTCAAGTACAAGGGGGAGCCGACGACCCTCGAGGTCGGCGACCGGAACACCTTCCGCGAGTACGTCACGATCAGCACCGGGACGGTCGGCGGCGGCGGCGTGACCCGCATCGCCAACGGCAGCCTCTTCATGGCCAACTGCCACGTCGGCCACGACTGCCAGATCGCCGACGGGGCGATCATCGCCAACTCGGTCGCGCTCGCCGGCCACGTGACCCTCGAGGAGCACGTGCACTTCGGCGGGCTCTCTGCCTCGCACCAGTTCTGCAAGATCGGGAGGTTCGCCTTCGTCTCCGGCATGACGGGCATCGTCAAGGACGTGCCGCCGTACTGCTTCGCGGCTGGCGCGCGCGCCGAGCTAGCGGGGATAAACTCGGTCGGGCTGCAGCGCGCCGGCTTCACGGACGAGCAGATCGGGCGGGTCAAGCAGGCCTACAAGATCTTCTTCCGCTCGAACCTCCAGACCGCCGAGGCGCTCGCGCAGCTCGAGGCCGAGCTGGGTCAGCACGCCGAGGTCGCCCACTTCATCGCCTTCATCAAGGGCTCGGAGCGCGGCGTCACGCGGTAGCCGACCGGCATGGCGACGATCGGACTCATCGCGGGCGGCGGCCGCTTCCCGCTCCTCTTCGCGGAGAGCGCGCGGCGCGCGGGGCACCGCGTCATCGCCGTCGCGCACAGCAGCGAGGCCGATCCCGCGCTCGAGAAGCTCGTCGACGCGATCACCTGGATCAAGCTGGGGCAGATCGGCCACCTGCTCGACGGCCTGAAGGCCGGCGGGGCGCAGCAGACGGTGATGCTCGGCTCGATCACCAAGCGGCGCTTCTTCGCCGACGCGATGCTGGACGCCACCGGGGTCCGGCTGCTCGCGCGCGTCGCGGTCCGCTCCGACGACAACCTGCTCCGGACCTTCGCGACCTTCCTCGACGAGCAGGGGATGCCCATCGTCGATCCCACCCCCTTCCTCCAGGACCGGCTGGCGCGGGAGGGCGTCATGGGGCGCCACGCGCCGAGCGACGACGAGCTGGCGGACGCCAGGTATGGCCTGGAGCTGGCGCGAGGGATCGGGCGGCTCGACCTCGGCCAGACCGTGGTGGTGAAGAACCGCGTCGGCGTCGCGGTCGAGGCGCTGGAGGGGACCGACGCGTGCGTCCGGCGCGGGGGCGAGCTGGCGCGGGACGGCTTCACGGTGGTCAAGGCGGTGAAGCCCGGCCAGGACCGGCGGTTCGACCTGCCCGCCGTCGGCCCCGACACCATCGACACGCTGCGCGAGGCGAACGGCCGCGTGCTGGCGGTCGAGGCCGGCAGCACCCTCGTGATGGACCTCGACCGGATGATCGAGAAGGCCGACAAGGCGAAGATCGTGCTCCTCGGGATCCGGTGATGGCGGGCGCCGTGACCTGGGCGCGAGACGACGCAGGCGGCGTCCTCCTCGAGATCCTCGTCCAGCCTCGCGCCTCCCGCACGCGCGTCGTCGGGGAGCACGACGGACGGCTCAAGATCCAGCTGGCCGCGCCGCCGGTGGACGGTGAGGCGAACGCAGCGCTGGTCGAGTTCCTCGCGTCCGCGCTCCACGTCCGCAAGGGCGACGTCAGGATCGCCCGCGGCGACGCCGGACGGCGGAAGACGGTCCAGGTGGCCGGGGTGACGGCGGCGACCGCTGCCGGGACCCTCGGCCAGAATGCCGCCCCCTCACCCTGACCGTTGCTCTCCCCCGGTGGGGGAGAGGGAAGGTATAATGCTGCCCCCCATGACCATGAATGACTCCCGCTTCCTCCGCGCCTGCCGCCGCCAGCCCGTCGACCGCCTCCCCGTCTGGATGATGCGCCAGGCCGGCCGCTACCAGCCGAGCTACCGCGCCGTCCGCCAGAAGGTGGGCTTCCTCGAGCTCTGCCACTCGCCGGAGCTGATCGCGCAGGTGACCATCTCCCCGATCGACGAGATCGGCTACGACGCCGCGATCCTCTTCTCCGACATCCTCATCCACCTCCCGGCGATGGGGCTCGACCTCTCGTTCGAGAAGGGCGAGAAGGGCAAGGGCGACGGCGGTCCGAAGATCGCGAACCCGGTCCGCACGCGCGCCGACGTCGACGCGCTCCGGGTCCCCGAGCCGAAGAAGGACCTGCCCTACGTCCTCGACGGCGTCCGCGCCATCAACGCCGGGCTCGCCGGGCGCGTGCCCCTCATCGGCTTCGTCGGCGGCCCCTTCACCGTCGCGAGCTACGCGGTCGAGGGCGGGAGCCAGGGCTTCACGCGGCTCAAGACGATGCTCTACGCGGAGCCGGCGACGGCCCACGCCCTCTTCGAGAAGCTGACCCAGGCGGCCATCGTCCAGATCGAGGAGCAGATCGCGGCCGGCGCCCACGCCGCGCAGGTCTTCGAGAGCTGGCTCGGCGAGCTGGGGCGCGAGGACCTCGAGGAGTTCAGCTTCCCGTACCTCGCGAAGATCGCGGCGGCGATCCGGAAGACCGGCGTCCCGTCGATCCTCTTCTCCACCGGGACGACCGGCCACGTCGAGAAGATGGCGGCGCTCGGCTTCGACGTGATCTCCGTCGACTGGCGCACGCCGATCCAGGAGGTCAGGGCCCGCATTCCCGGCGTCGCCGTCCAGGGGAACTACGACTCGACCATCCTCTTCGGCCCGACCGACGTCGCCGTGGCGCGGGCGATCCAGGTCGCGAAGGCGGGCGCGACCGCGCCCGGTTACATCTTCAACCTCGGCCACGGCATCCAGCCCGGGACGGATCCCGCGCGCGTGAAGGCAGTCGTCGAGGCGGTGCAGGCGCTGAAGATCTGACGCCGCCAGGGAGCGAGCCGTGATCCAGATCCCCTCCTGGGAGCTCATCAGGAAGTACGACCGGCCCGGTCCGCGCTACACGAGCTACCCGACCGCCCCGGAGTGGAAGGACGACTTCGGCCCGGAGCGCTTCGAGCAACACCTCGCGCGCGCCGACGGGCAGGCCGGCCCGCTCTCGATCTACGTCCACCTCCCGTTCTGCAAGGAGATGTGCCGCTTCTGCGGCTGCAACGTCATCGCCACGCACGACGCCTCGCGCGCGGATGCCTACCTCGACGTGCTCGAGAAGGAGGTCGCGCTCGTGGCGGCGAAGCTGCCGCACCGCCGCACGGTGACGCAGCTCCACTGGGGCGGGGGGACGCCCACGTTCCTCGACGAGCGGCAGCTCGCCCGCTGCCACGAGCTCATCGCGCGCCACTTCCAGTTCGCCCCCGACGCCGAGAAGGCGATCGAGATCGATCCCGCCATCACCCGCAAGTCGCAGATCGAGGTGCTCGCGGGGCTCGGCTTCAACCGGATCTCGATGGGGGTGCAGGACTTCGACGCGAGGGTGCAGGAGGTCGTCGGTCGCATCCAGGGGGAGAAGGAGACGGCCGAGCTCGTCGAGAGCGCCCGGAAGGCCGGCTTCAAGGGCGTGAACCTCGACCTCATCTACGGCCTGCCGTACCAATCGCCCGACACCTGGAAGCGGACGCTCGACCGGATCATCGCGATCCACCCGGACCGGATGGCCGTCTTCGGCTTCGCCTACGTCCCGTGGTCCAAGCCGCACCAGCGCCTCCTGCCGCAGGAGGCGCTCCCGAAGACCGAGCAGCGCGTCGAGCTCTTCCTCTCGGCGGTGGAGGGGTTCACGGGCAGCGGCTACCGGCTCATCGGGCTCGACCACTTCGCGCTCGAGAGCGACGAGCTGGCGCGCGCCCAGGACGCCGGGGTCCTCACCCGCAACTTCCAGGGCTACACGGTGCGCCCCGCGGACGACACCATCGCGTTCGGCATGACCTCCATCTCCGACCTGGGCGGCTGCTACGCGCAGAACGCCCACAGGCTCAAGGACTGGGAGGCGCTCGTCGCCGCGGGGACCATCCCGGTGACGAAGGGGATCGCGGTCACCGACGACGACGTGCTGCGGCGCTTCGTGATCAACCGCGTCATGTGCCTGCTGAAGCTCGACCTCGCCGAGGTGGGCATGAAGTTCGGCGGGGCGGCCGCGGGCGAGATCGAGGCGGACCTGAAGGCCGGCGTGAAGGAGCTGCAGGACGACGGGCTCGTCACCTTCGACGGACAGATCCTCCGGGTCACGCCGCTCGGCCAGCTGCTGGTCCGGAACGTCGCCATGCTCTTCGATGCGTACCTGAAGCGCGACGGCGCCAAGACGCAGTTCTCGCGGACGGTCTGAGATGCCCACTACCGCGGTCTTTCTCCTCAACCTCGGCGGCCCCCGCAACCTCGAGGAGGTGGAGCCCTACCTCTACGAGCTCTTCTCGGATCCGCTCCTCATCTCGGCGCCGTTCGGGCCGCTCCGTCCGCTAATCGCGAAGCTCATCAGCCACCTCCGCGCGCCGTCGTCGGCCGGGAAGTACGCGCTCATCGGCGGGAAGTCGCCGCTCGTGGAGGAGACGGAGAAGCAGGCCCGCGCCCTCGCCGCGGCGCTGGGCGACGGCTACACCGTCCACGTCGCGATGCGGGCCGGGCATCCGAGCACGGGGGAGGGCGTGCGCGAGGCGCTCGCCGCCGGCGCGGAGCGGGCGATCGCGCTGCCGCTCTATCCCCAGTTCGCCAACGCGACGACCCTCAGCTCGCTCCTGGAGCTGCGCCGCCTCTGGCCAAAGGTGCGGCCGCTCGCAGAGGTCCACGCGTGGCACGACCACCCGGGCTACCTCGACGCGTCGGCCACCGTGCTCCGCGAGACGCTCGCGGCGCTGTCGCCGGCCGAGCGGGAGAAGGCGCTCGTCGTCTTCAGCGCCCACGGCCTGCCGATGAGCCAGGTGCGCAAGGGAGATCCGTACCCGGACCACGTCGAGGCGTCAGCGAAGGGAACGGCCGAGCGGGCCGGCGTCACCGACTGGCAGGTGACCTACCAGAGCCGCGTCGGGCCGGTGAAGTGGCTGGGGCCGGACACCCTGGAGTTCCTCGCCGCCAACGCGAGGGGGCGGGCCATCGTCTCCGTGCCCATCGCCTTCGTGTCGGAGCACCTCGAGACGCTCTACGACATGGACATCCTTGGGAAGGACGCGGCGCTGAAGGCGGGGGCCATCGGCTACCACCGCGTCCCAGCGCTCGGCGTCCGGCCCGACTTCATCGCCGCGCTCGCGGAGATCGTGCGGGCGGCGGGGACGTAGCGCGGTCTCGGCCGAGAGCGCGTCGGTGATCTTCGAGGGGCTCCTGCCTTCCTCTCAATGACCGTGGTGCTCGGCGCCGGCGTGGCCCTCGCCGGCCTCGACGTGCGCGCCACCACCGCTGGCCGCTGCGTCGACCGCCTCGACCCAGTGGACGTAGGGGACGTAGGCCGCGACCCACGCGCGCCCCGCCTCGACGTCCGCGCCCGGGACCTTCAGGGCCTTCACCGTCGCGAAATGCCGGTGGAGGCCGCGGCGCACCGCTTCGACGAGGGACTTCTCGACCTCGGCGGCGCTTCCCTTCGCGATGGCGGCGTCCGCAGCGACGATGGCGGGGCTGAGCTTCAGGCCGGCGGCCTTCAGGCCGGTGTAGGGCGCCCCTTCGCCCGCGCGGTGGACGCGGACGAGCGTCTCGAAGAAGAAGGTGTCGGCGAGCGACTTCGCCTCGCCTCCGAGCTTCCGGACGCTCCTGGCACGCTCGAAGGCGCCCTGGATCTCCTTCTCGTCCCCCTTCTGGACCCAGGCCAGGACCGGAGCGAGCTGGCCCGTCTCCAGCGCCTTGCGGGCTGCCTCGACGACGGGGCCGTCGAGCGTGTCGCAGTGGGCGCGCGAGGCGGTGGGGTCCAGCAGGGCGAACGCGACACCGAGCGCCGCCAGCGTGAACGTGGACGTGGGAAGAGACCTCATGGCCTGGCCCTCCTGGAAGCGTGCCCGGCTAGCGCCGGGGCGCGCGGGTTCGCGGCGTTCGACCGCCGCATCGTAGAGTCGATGGTTCGCCAGACCGTGGATGCTTGCTAACAAGCCTCCTGGGGTGGCCCGTTCGGCCTGCTTCCCGCGCCGCCTTCTTCGATGACGTCCTGCGGGGCCTTCCGGGGGCTTCGCCCTACCTCCGCACCGTGTTCAGCCGGTGCAGCACCGCCTTCGCGACCTCGTGGTCGGGGTGGGCGCGCAGGGCGTCCAGCACGATCCTGCGCGCGTCGCTCACGTTGCCGCGCGCCTCCTCCGCGAGCGCCAGCACCGACA
>JBAVTL010000184.1:0-3093 GCA_049696175.1 Anaeromyxobacteraceae bacterium | reverse complement strand
CCCCGAGGAGGAGCGCGATCGCCAGCGCGGCGGCGGGTCGGCGTGGAAGGAGAGCCATTACGGCGACAGGCTCCTGGGCTAGCGCGCCGCCGCGAGCCGCTGCCGAATGGCGCCTTCCCAGTAGGTGCCGCGCGTCAGCGGGAGGAGCCCCTGCAGGATCTCCCGGAGGCCGGGCCGCTCCACGCGCGAGATGATCTGGTAGTCGCCGAAGACGTACGAACCGACGTAGGTGATCGCGCCCGGCCTCACCTCGTAGCGGTGCCCTGGATCGTCCTTCGTCTCGTGCGTCATCACCGCGTAGGTGATCCCGCCCGAGTAGAAGAGGAGGATCCGGTACGCGACGGGCTTCAGTCCCTCGAAGACGAAGTCGCCGTTGGGATAGACGTGCGCGCGCGGCGCCCTGGGCTCCATCCCGAAGTAGCTCGTCCCGTCCTCGTATAGCAGGATCCCCTGGATCTCGTGGCCGGGGTAGACGAGGTGGCCGACGATCATCCCCTGGCCCGCGTCGGTGCGATCGCGGATCGGGCCGACGTCGTTCATCGGCCGCGCGATGATGCAGCCCGCGGAGATGGAGAGCGCCAGGCCTGCCAGGATGTGTCGGCGCATCTTCCGGAGGAAGCGGGTGGCGCTCATTCGCGGGATGGGACCACGGCGAGGCGATGAGCACAACGGAAGTCGACCGCGCGCGTCGACGAGGCGCGGGCGTCTGTGGCCTATAGTGAGGTGACTGGACGATCCGGGAGGTTCCCGATGACCTCGACGTTCCGCGTGCTGCCGTGTGTCACGGCGCTCCTATTCTCGGGTGGAGCGCGCGCCGATGCCCAGGAGGGCGCGCCGCCGCCCCCCGCGGACGTGGGTTCCGCACCCGCGGCGACGGTCGAGGGGCCGTCGGCCCGGACGTGGCGATGGCCCAGGGCGCAGTGGTGGGTCGGCCTCTTCGCAGGGAGCAGTTCGGTCGCCGACTCCACCGTCTCGGGGACCGAACAAGGCCTCTTCTCGCCGTCCGCGAGCGGGGCGCGGTACGTCCACTTCGGCACGGGCAGGACGGCGGGGATCCGAGCGGGGATCTGGGCCGGGGACCCCTTCGCTTGGTTGGGGGCAGACGTCGAGGTCGCGCAGACGACGGCCAGCTCGAGCGACGGGTTTCTGCAGTACACGGACCTGCTGCTGATGCCGATGATCCGCGTGCCGATCCTCCGGACGGACGCGATGCCGGGCGGACACGTGAACCTCTACGCGGGCGCTCTTGTCTCCCTCCCGGTCTCCGGCGAGATCCGGGTCGACGATCCGGCCAACGGGCGGCTCCTCTCCGGGCCCGTCGAGGGGAAAGGGTTCGGCTTCGCGCTCGGCGGGTCGGTCAGCTACTGGCGCCTCGCCCTCCAGGCCGAATACCGCTCCGTCTCTCTCGACCTGTCCTTCAACGACTACTTCCACGACGGGGGCGCGGCGCCGACGGTCAAGACCGTGCTCGTGGGGCTCGCGTATCTCTGGGGCAGATGAAGCGCTCCCAGCATCGGCGCTCCCGCATGGCCAATTAGACCAGCTGGGCGCTTCCTGGCCACGGCCTACGCCGCCGCGTGGGCCGGAGTGAACTGGACGGCGATCCGCCTCTTCGGCTTCACCTTCGGCGGGCGCAGCCGCTCCAGCGGCCCACCGGCGGCCCACCCGAGAGGTCCGCCCCGCGAACACCGGTGCGAGCCGCGAACGGTCGGCACCGACCGGTCTCAATGATTCCGGAAGGTCCGGCCAGGCACACCACCTGCTCATGCCTGGCTGCGTGACTCCCGTCCGACAGGTCCTCAGGGGAACCACGCACCTCGTCACGCGCCGCTGCTCGGAGCGCCGCTTCTTCCTGAAGCCCTCCGCCCGCACCGCGGCGATCTTCCTCTACGCTCTCGCGCTCGCGGCCAGCCGTCACGGGATCCTGATCCACGCCTACTGCGTCCTCTCGAACCACTACCACCTGCTGCTCACCGACCCGTTCGCCAGGCTTCCCGACTTCCAGCGGGACCTCAACTCGCTCATCGCCAAGGCCACCAATGCTGCCCTGGGGCGCTGGGACGGCTTCTGGGAACGCACCAGCTACAGCGCTGTCGCGCTCGTCGGTTCCGCGGACGTCTACGACAAGTTCGTGTACGTCCTGGCGAATCCCGTCGCCGCCGGCCTCGTGCGCCGCGCAGCCCAATGGCCCGGGCACTGGTCCGACCCTCGCCTCATCGGAGCCGGACCCGTCACCATCCAGCGACCGGAGGGATTCTTCGACGAGGAGGGGGACATGCCTGCCTCCGTCGAGCTCCAGCTCACCCCTCCTCCGGGATTCGAGGACGATCCCAGCTTCGTCGAGCGGCTCCTCGAGTCGCTCCGCGAGGCCGAGGAGTCCGAGGCGGCGAAGCTGGCCGAGGAGGGGCGCTCCTTCATGGGCGCAACAGCGATCCGCGCCCAGAGCTTCTTCGCCCGCCCAGCTCCCGGTGAGCCCCGCCGCGTCCTCAGCCCTCACCTCGCCTGCCGCAACAAGTGGAAACGCATCGAAGCTCTGCAGCGCCTCGTGGAGTTCAGGGACGCCTACCGCCAGGCGCTCACCGCCTGGCGCAACGGGATGCGCAGCGTCCTCTTCCCTCCGGGGACCTGGCAGATGCGCGTCCTGCACGGCGCGCTCGTCGCAGGCACGGGCTAGCCTCCCTTCCCCTTCGACCCCACCCACCTCTGTCGGCCTCCGAGACGAGACGCCGCGCGACCAGGCGCGCCTCCACGTCGGCGGCGCCGCGTTTCGGCTGCCGGTGGGGGTCCTGATCTGGCGGCTCGGCTCGGTCATCTCGTTCGATTGGCGTCCGTTAGGCCTGTTTGCCCCATCCTTGCGTGCATCGCTCAGCTTCTCGGCACCCGGGAGTCACCTTCCGTCAGGGATTCCCTTCGGGCGGGGCCTTAGGGCCTTAGCTTCTCGGCACCCGGGAGTCACCTTCCGTCAGGGATTCCCTTCGGGCGGGGCCTTCCCGCGAGCTCGGCGGGGCCGACCGCGCCGTCCCCGTAGCGATCGCGCAGCGCGTCTACGGCGGCGTTGAGCGCGCGGCGGCGGCGCGTCACGTCGTCCTCCAC
>JBAVTL010000183.1:0-5834 GCA_049696175.1 Anaeromyxobacteraceae bacterium | reverse complement strand
GCGGGCGACCTCCAACTTCTCCAGGAAGCGCTTCGAGACCGTCACGTGCAGCCGGCGCGCCTCGGCGGTGAGCGGCTGGACGCTCGTGGGCGGAGCCGGCCGAGGCGGGAGCGACGACTGCGGTTCTACTGGAAGAACTTCCGCGCCAACCTGCCGTATGGCAGCCGGCGCAGAAGCCGGCGCCTCCATCGTGGCGCCCGGCAAGACCATCGCCCGCGCGGCAGGGGCAGGGACCGTCGTCACCATCTCGCGCCGCGGTACAACCTCGGCGGGCAGGATCTCCGCGGCGACCGCCTTCGCCTCCTGCTTCGAGGCGTGGAAGAAGCGCGGCAGCACCTCGGTCCGGTTCTCCGGCGTGATGACCCTCGCCAGCTCGACGACGCTCGTTATGCAAAGCCTGCCGTCCCTCAGCGGGTCGACCACCTCGGGGTAGCGCTGGATGAGCTCCGCCGCGACCTTGCGGAAGTGGCTCGCGCCCTTGGAGAGGCCCAGGTCCCGGTGGAGGAAGGTGAAGAGGCTGGCGTGGCCCAGCTTCATCCAGGCCTTCCGGTCGTCGAAGTCCGCGAGGGCGACAAGGAAATCGGCCATGGCGTGGCGCTCGTTGCAGAGGAGGGAGGCGAGGCGGGCGGCGAGGTCGCGTGCGTTCATGAGTGGAGTCTCTCACGCAGATCCGCACCCTCGGTAAACGCCCACGTTCGGCCGGTGCCGCGAGTTCGCGAGAGGGGGCTTCTGCCTCCGAGGACGTGTGCCGAACATGCCGTAACGCGGGAAACATGCGTCCTGAGGGGCGTTCACGGAGCAGTCGAGACCGCGATGGGCAAGCCGGCCCCAAACCTGTCAATGTCTTCTGTAAGTGAACTACATCTGGGACCACCTTCGCCCGTCGCCGCCGCTGCCCCCGCGCGCGCCGCCGCCGCTCCCCCTCGTTGCTGCTGTTCGCGCGGATGCGCGCCTGGCGGCGGGGACGCGACGACCTGCGTCAACCCGCTGCGGGGCCGGTGCGGGGCCCGGCGAGATGAGATCAATGGTCAGCGAGGGTTCGGGGGAGAGGGGCGATCCCTTGCGGCCTCAGCTGATTCACACCGGCAGGTCGAGCAGCGCCCAGAGCATCCGGACGCGCACCAGCTCGACGCCGCGCGCCGCCGCCTTCTCCACCGGCACGGCGTAGATGGAGCCCAGCTCCAGCCGCCGCCCCTCCTCCCGGTCGATCATCATGCTCGGCTTGTAGGCGCCGAGCCCGACCGTCTGCTCGATCATCGCGGCGACGCAGGCGTCGCGATCGATGGGCTCGGAGAACCCCTGCGCGTTGGCGCCGGCGATCACCTCCTGCATGAGGGCGACGATCTCCCGGCGCGTCGGCGCGTGGCTCATCAGCCGGTCGGTGGTGAGGCCGGTGAGCGCGCAGAGCCCGTTGAACGGGATGTTCCAGACCAGCTTCTCCCAACGCGCCCGCAGGAGGTCGGCGACCGGCTCGCACTTCACCCCGGCCTTCGAGAAGAGCTCCGAGAGCGCCCGGGCCCGCCCCGTGAGACCGCCGCGCAGCTCCCCCAGCCGGATCTGCCCCTTCCCGAGGTGGTGGACGACGCCGGGCTCGCCCCGGTTGGCGCCGAGGAACGCGACGCCGCCGAGGACCCGCTCGGCGCCGAAGGCCTCCGCGAGCAGCTCCTCGTTGCCGAGCCCGTTCTGCAGCGTGAGGACCGCTGCGCCTCCTCGCATGAGCGGACGGCAGAGCTCGACGAGCTTGTCGTCGTCGAAGGTCTTGAGCCCCACGAGGACGAGCTCCACCTCCCCCATCTCCTCGGGGCGGCGGAAGCCCTGGACCCTCTCGAGCTGGAAGTCGCCGTCCGGCGAGGTGACGGTCAACCCGCCGCGCGAGATCGCGTCGTGGTCGCGCCGCAGCAGGAAGCGGACGTCGTTGCCGGCGCGCTGCAGCTTCGCGCCGTAGTAGAGGCCGAGGGCCCCGGAGCCGATGACGGCGATGCGCATGAAGAAGCCTCCGTTCCGTGGGAGTTTAACCACGGAACGGAGGCTCGGTTCGAACCGTCGCGTCGAGCGGGTCTACTAGAGAATCTCGATGGACCAGCCTGTCAGCGACCCACCGTACCCGTACGTGTTGGTGCTCAAGGACAGCGTCCACGCACCGTTGGCGTTCTGCCCGTTGAAGGCCGAGAGCGGCGAGTACGGCTTGAAGGTTCCGGTGTACGGGGGTGTCCCGTAGTTGAGGTAGTTCGCCGCTGCGTCGTCGAAGACGGTATTCGTGACGGCGGTGGAGCCCCACCCATCGTAGTACATCAGGGTGACGGAGGTCCCCGCCGGAGACGTGAGCTTGACCTCCAGGTAGTAGACGTCGTAGGCGTGGGTCGCACTCAGCTTCACGCGGACCTTCGAGATCGCCGTGGTCGCATTCGAAGCCGACACGGTGGAGGTCACCCAGTTGTAGTCCGTAGGGACGGACTTGGGCACGTCCACGCTGGTAAAGGTCTGCATCGTGTTGGCCGTGAGCGTGAAGCCGGCCCCCGTGCTCGAGGACGTCGAGACCTTGACGTAGATGGCGCCTCCGGCCGGGACGGTCCCGGTGCAGGCGCCCTGCCCACCGACCGCAACGGCGACGCCGGTGCAGAAGTTGCCGGTCGAGTAGTTCCCGTTGTCGTCCACCGTCAGCGTGACGGCGGCGGTGGCGTTCGCGAGGCTCACGCTGAACGTCGCGCCCGCGGCGAGGTTGATCTGGTAGTAGCTCGACGAGGCCGGGCCCACTTGGCCGCTTAAGGCCGTGCCGGCTGCCACCACGGCCGGCGTCGTGCTCGTGCCCTCGGAGACGCCGACCTCGTCGTCTAGGGTGTTCCCCGTGACGCTCTTGGCAGTCAGGTTGTTGTACTTGGCGTCACCGCTCGTCGTCGGGCCGACAGAGACGATCCATGGCTGCGCGCCGTCGAGCACGCTGTCTTGCTGCCCCGTGACGGTCACGGTCTGGGGCTTGTCCCAGTCGGAACCGGTGAAGTACAGGTAGACGAAGTTCGCGGGCAGCGCGACGCCCGCCGAGACGAGCGCCTCGCTCGAGTCGTTCACGCTGACCGGAATCGTCACCGTCCCCGACGGAATGCTGTTGAGCTTGACCGTGAAGGCGGCAGTGCCGCCGGCCTCGGTCGTCACGAGGCCGCTGCTGGGCGTGACGGTGAAGCCCGAGATGTCGGCGTTGTAGTTCGTCACTGTGAAGCTCTGTGCGGCGACGCCGCTGTACGGCGTGCTGCTGCTCGCTGTAGGACCGACAGTGATCGTGTAGTTCTTGGAGCCGTCGTCGAGGAAGTCGGCGGGCCCCTTCACCTGGACCGTCTGGGGCGTCGTGTAATTGCCGGGGGTGAACGTGAGGTTGAGGCTGCTGCCGAACACGCCGGGGGAGTCGCCGCCCGCGACCAGCCCCTCCGCGGCATTGCTGCTCGAGACTGGGATGACCACGTCAGCGAGCGGCGCCTTCGTGAGCACGACGGTGAACGTGTTTACGGCGCCGCCCTCCGTGGTCGTGAAGGGCACCGCGTGCGCGACCGTGAAGCCGGCGATGTCGGTGTCGGCGTTCGTGACGTTGAGCGTCTGGGCCGCGACCGCGGCGTACTGGGTGTCGCCGGTCGGCGCGCCTACGGTGATCGTGTAGGGCTGATTCCCGTCCACGACGTTGTCCACCTGCCCCTTCACCGTGACCGTCTGCGCCGTCATGAAGTCGGCCGGCGTGAAGGTGAGGTTGATCTTCGCGACGGCCGTGATCGAAGAGTCGCCGCCCATGACGAGCCCCTCGGTGATGTCGCTCACGGTGACCGGGACGACGACGTTGGTTGTCGGTTTCTTGTTGATGCCTACGGTGAAGGTCACGGCGTTCCCAACGCCCGTCTCTGTCGTCTGGAGCGCCGTACCTCCCGCGGCTGGAATGATCAGCGCGGCCGTGTCGTTGTCCGTATTCAGCACGTGGACAGCTTGCGCGGCTAGCGCGGCGTAGACCGTGTCGCCCGTGGCCGGCCCCACCGTCACGTCGTACGTCACGTTGTCGCCCGGGACCTGCGTGGTCACCTCGTCCTGGCCGGTGATCGTGACGATCTGCGGCACGTCGTAGTTGGTCGCGGTGAAGGTCAGGTGGGCGACGTTGACGAGGTTTTCAGTTCCCGCCGAGACGAGCCCCTCCGCCACGTTTCCGCTCGTCACCGGGATCACCACGTCGGCAGCGGGCATAGTGTTGAGCTTGACGGTGAAGGTGGCCGTCGTGCCGTTCTCCGACGTCACGAGCGTCGGAAGGGCGGTGATCGTGATCCCGGCGGTGTCGATGTCGTCGTTTCGGACGCTGACAGTGGAGCTGCCTAGCGCCGCGTACTCGGGGGCGCCGGCGGGAGCGCCGACCGTGACGTTGTAGGTCTGGTTGCCATCGTCGATCTTGTCGCTCTGCCCGTAGATCGCCACGGTCTGCGGGGTGCTCCAGTTCGAGGTCGTGAAGGTGAGGGTGATCGTCGGCTGCGACGTCGTCGGCGAGTTGCCTCCGCGGAGCAGTCCCTCCGAGGTGTCGCTGGAGGTGACCGGTATGGTGACCGTGGCGGTCGGCGCGGTGTTCAGCTTCACCGTGAAGGTGTCGTTCGTCGGCGCCTCGCTCGTGGACGCGGTCGTCTTGCTGACCGTGATGCCCGGGATGTCGATGTTGCTGTTGGTCACCGTGATGTCGCGGGCGGGGACGGTGAGGTAGGTGGTGTCGCCCCAGCTCCAGGGCGTGGCGGTGATCGTGTAGACGGTGGTGGCGGCCTCAGGCGGCGTCGTGTCGTGCTGCGGGACCACCTTGACCGTCTGCGGCACGTTCCAGTTCTGCGGCGTGAAGGAGACGGTCACCCAGCTGGACGGGTAAGTGTCACCCGGCCCAAGCAGCTGCCCCTCGGTGGAGTCATTGGAGGTCAGTTCGATGTCCACCTGCGTCGTCGGCGGCGTCGTCAGCACGACGGTGAAGGAGACGTTCGCGCCGCCCTCGGTGGTCGCGAGGCTGGTCGCGCTCAGGCCGATGCCTGGAGGGGGAGGCTTCGATCCCCCGCCGCTGCTGCCGGAGCACCCGGCGAAGATCGCGGTGCCGATCAGGGCGACCACGAGGGGACGGACGGCGAGCTGAAGCAACGCTCTGCGCGGCGTCGCGTTGGCGGCGTTACGGGACATGTCTGGCTCTCCTGGTGCTACCAGCGGGACGGCCCCCACGGCCGGCCCGAGCGTGGAAGGCGGGTCCGCGCATATTAGCGAGCCGTGAACGCCACACCTCGTGAATTCGGCGCGCGCTGGCGCGGCGACATGTAGGGGGCTGTGATCTCGCGCACGGTGTCGGAGCCTTGCCGCTCGCCTCGCGGACGCGACAGGCGGGGGCAGAAGATCGGAGAGTGAGCACATGGCCACCGACGCCTGGAACCCGGAGCTCTACGCCCGCTTCGCCGCCGAGCGCGCTCAGCCGTTCCACGATCTCCTCGCGCTCGTGCGGGCGCACCCGGGGATGCGCGTGGTGGATCTCGGCTGCGGCCCCGGTGAGCTGACCGCGCACCTGCACCGCGCGCTCGCGGCGCGCGAGACCCTCGGCCTCGACTCGTCGGACGCGATGCTCGCGCGGGCGGCCGCGCACGCTGGCGGCGGCCTCACCTTCGCGAAGGGGGACGTCGGCGCGTTCTCCGGCGAGGGGTACGACCTCGTCTTCTCGAACGCCGCGCTGCACTGGGTCCCGGACCACGAGCCGCTCCTCGCGCGGCTCGCCGGCGCCCTCGCCCCGGGCGGGCAGCTCGCCGTCCAGGTCCCGGCCAACCACGATCACCTCTCCCACCGGCTCGCGCGCGAGG
>JBAVTL010000182.1:0-3208 GCA_049696175.1 Anaeromyxobacteraceae bacterium | reverse complement strand
CTCTGCCGCGCCGCCGGCGGCCCAATCGTCTCCACCAGCGCGAACCCTTCGGGCGGCGCTCCGCCGGCGTCGGCCGGTGCGCTCGACCCCTCCCTCGTGGCGCTGATCGACGGGGTCCTCGACGCCGGCTCGACCCCCGGTGGCCGGCCGAGCACGGTGGTCCGGGTCGACGGCGAGCGGCTCACGCTGCTGAGGGACGGGGCGATCGCGTTCGACGACGTCGAGCGCTGCGCGCGCCTTGCGCCCGTTGGGCCCCTGCGCTAGCGTCCCGCCGCCGATGGCCGAGATCGTCCCGTTTCGTGGCACACGCTATGCGCTGGAGAGGGGGCGCGGTCTCGGCGCGCTCCTCGCGCCGCCCTACGACCAGATCACGCAGGAGAAGCGCGACGAGCTGCTCCGCCGGAGCCCGTACAACGTCACGCACCTGACGGTGGGCGAGGAGCGGGTGGGGGATGGGGCGCTCTCCAACCGCTACACACGCGCCGCCGAGACGTGGAGGGAGTGGCAGGCGAGCGGGATCCTCCGCACGGATCCGACGCCGTCGTTCTACCCGCTGGAGCAGGTCTTCTGGGCGCCCGACGGCAGGCAGCTCACCCGGCGTGGCTTCCTCGCCGCGGTCCGGCTCCACGAGTTCCGCGAGGGGATCATCGTCCCCCACGAGAAGACGCTCATCGCGCCCAAGGCGGATCGGCTCGAGATCCTCAAGGCGGTGAAGGCCAACCTCTCGCCGCTCCTGGGGCTCTACCTGGACGAGAAGGGGGCCACCGCGCGCGCGCTGGCCCGCGCCTTCGAGCGGGAGCCGGTCCACGAGGGGGACACCGACGACGGCGTCCACCAGCGGCTCTGGCGCAGCGACGACGCGGAGCTCGTCGCGGCGACGCAGGCGCTCCTGCGCGACCAGCGGATCTTCATCGCGGACGGCCACCACCGCTACGAGACCACGCTCGCCTACCAGCGGCTGCTGGACGAGGCGGAGCCGGGGCTGCCGGCGGACGGCGCGCACCGCTACGTGCTCATGTTCCTCTGCCCGATGAGCGATCCCGGGCTCCTGATCTTCCCGACGCACCGGCTCCTCTACGGCCTCCCCGGCTTCGACCTGCCGCGCCTGCTCGACGCGCTGGGGCGGCTCTTCACCATCCAGGAGCTGCCGGAGAGCCTCCACAAGGCGACCGGGAGGGCGTGGGCCGTGTCCAAGCTGGCGGAGCACGCCGGCGGCTCCTCCTCCTTCCTGATGATCTCTGCGGCGGATCAGCGGGCGCGGATCCTCGTCCTCAAGGACGGCGCGGACAGGGAGGTCGGCGAGCTGCCGGCCAACGAGACGCTGCGGGCGCTGGACGTCACCGTGCTCCACACGGTCATCCTGCAGCACGTGCTCGGGCTCTCGCCGGGGGCCCAGGAGAACCAGGAGAACCTGACCTACGTCCGCGACGCAGGGGAGGCGGTGAACCGCGTCCTCTCCGGCGAGCACCAGATCGGGTTCCTGCTGAACCCGACGCCGATGTGGCAGGTCGAGGCGATCGGTGACGCCGGCGAGACGATGCCCCAGAAGAGCACGCTCTTCTACCCGAGGGTCCCCGCGGGGCTGGTGATGCGCGGGATCGATCCGCACGGACCTCCCTGATCGATCGCCCGGGTCGTCCCACGGCTTTCCCCCGTCGCGCGGACGGGGTAATTTCGACGCCATGCCATTTCCACAGGAACGCCCCCGGCGCATGCGCCGGACCGAGGCCCTGCGGGCGCTGGTCCGCGAGACCACGCTCGCCCCCGACGACCTGATCTGGCCGCTCTTCGTCCTCCCGGGCGAGCGGGTCCGCAACCCGGTGAAGAGCATGCCGGGCGTCTTCCAGCTCTCGGTCGATGAGCTGGTCGCCGAGGCGCAGGCGGGCTACGAGGCCGGGGTCCGGTCGGTGATCCTCTTCGGCATCCCTGAGCACAAGGATCCGGGGGGCAGCGGCGCCTACGACGACGACGGGATCGTCCCGCGCGCGATCCGGGCGCTGAAGGCGAAGGTCCCGGGCCTGGTCGTGATGACCGACGTCTGCATGTGCGAGTACACGGACCACGGCCACTGCGGCATCCTCGAGCACCCGAAGGCGGGCGGGCCGGGCCAGGGGCTGCAGGTGGACAACGACAAGACGCTGCCGCTGCTCGCGCGCGAGGCGGTCGCGCACGCGAAGGCCGGCGCTGACGTCGTCGCGCCCTCGGACATGATGGACGGGCGCGTCGCCGCCATCCGCGAAGGGCTAGACGTCGCCGGCTTCGGCGACGTGCCCATCCTCTCCTACGCCGCGAAGTTCGCGGGCGCCTTCTACGGCCCCTTCCGCGACGCCGCCGAGAGCGCGCCCGTGGAGGCGCCGGGGGTCCCGAAGGATCGCAAGGCGTACCAGATGGATCCCGCCAACTGGCGCGAGGCGCTCCGCGAGGTGGCGCTCGACGTCGCCGAGGGGGCGGACATGGTGATGGTGAAGCCGGCCGTCCCGTACCTCGACATCGTCCGGCAGATCCGTGACCGGTTCGACGTGCCGGTCGCCGCGTACCACGTGTCGGGCGAGTACGCGATGATCAAGGCGGCGGCGGAGCGCGGCTGGATCGACGAGGAGCGCGTCGTGATGGAGACGCTCCTCTGCATCCGCCGGGCGGGCGCCGACCTCGTCCTGACCTACGCCGCGAAGGACGCGGCCGGCCTCCTCACGGGACGGCGCGGGTGAAGTCGGCCGGGCGCGAGGCCTCCCCGTACCCCAAGGCGGACCTCACGCTCCGCGTCCTCGCGCGGCTCGCCGACTTCGTCTTCGCGCTCGTCCTCGCGCGGCTCCACACGCCGATCGGGCCGCTCCTCGCCGCCGGTTACCTGCTGCTCGCCGACGGGATCAGCCACGGCCAGTCGTTCGGGAAGCGGATCTTCGGCGTGCGCGCCGTGGTGATCACGCGCCGCGCCCCCGCCGGCTTCCGGGAGTCGATCCTGCGCAACGCGCCCTTCGGGCTGGTGATGGTCTTCGTCGCCGTGCCGCTGCTCTGGCCTGTCCTGCTCGTCGCCGGGGTGCCGATCGTCGCGTTCGAGACGTGGCAGGTCTTCGACGACAAGCTCGGCATCCGCATCGGCGACTTCTTCGCCGACACCCAGGTCGTGGACGCGAAGGTCTTCACCCGCGACGCGGAGGTGGCCGCGGCGCGCCACCTCGGGATCGCCGGTCCCACGTCACCGCCGGCG
>JBAVTL010000181.1:0-5252 GCA_049696175.1 Anaeromyxobacteraceae bacterium | reverse complement strand
GCGCGGGGCGCGAGCGGCGCCGCCGGCAGCGGCCTGACCGGCCTCGCCGCGTGCAACGTCCTCCTGGCCGGCGCCGCCGCGAGCCGCTCCAGCTGGAACTCGCCCACCATCGACGCCAGCTCCTCGGCCTGCCCGTTGAGCTCGCTCGCTGCGGCGGAGGCCTCCTCGGCGCTGGCCGCGTTCTGCTGGGTCACCTTGTCCATCCCGGAGACGGCGGCGTTCACCGACTCGATCGACCTCGACTGCTCGCGGGCCGCCGCCGCGATCTCCCCGACGATGGCCGTGACCTTCTCGACGGACTGGACGATCTCCATGAGCTTCGCGGTCACCTCGCGGCTCGTCTCCTGCCCCTGGCTCGCCTGCCGGACCGAGTCGTGGATGAGCGCCTCCGTCTTCTGCGCGGCGTCCTTCGAGCGGAGCGCGAGCGAGCGGACCTCCTCCGCGACCACCGCGAAGCCGCGCCCGGCCTCTCCCGCCCTCGCCGCCTCGACCGCGGCGTTGAGGGCGAGCAGGTTGGTCTGGAAGGCGATCTCGTTGATGTCCTTGATGATCTGGCTCGTCCCCTCCGCGCTCCGCTTGATCCCGGCCATCGACTCCTGCATCACCTCGACCGCCATGACGCCGGTCGCGGCCGCCTCGTGGGTGGACTTGACGAGCACGTCTGCCTGCTGCGCGTTGTCCGCCGACTGACGCGTCATCGCCGAGACGCCGTCGAGCGCCGTTCCGGTGTCCTGGAGCGAGGCCGCCTGCTCCGAGGCGCCGCTCGCGACCGCCTGCGACGAGGAGGCGATCTGGGCCGCGGCCCCGGAGACCTGCTGGGCCGCCTCGGCCACCTGGTAGAGGGCCTCGTGCAGCGCCTCGCCGGTCGCGTTGAGCGCCGCCTTGAGCCGCACGTGATCGCCGCTGTAGGCACCGTTCATGCGCGCGCGGAGATCGCGCCGGGAGAGCTGCTCCAGGACGCGCGTCGCCTCGTCGATCGGCGCGGAGATGGCGTCGAGCGTCTTGTTCACGCCCATCACGATCGCGCGGAAGTCCCCCTGGTGGCGCCCGGCGTCGGCGCGGACCTGCAGCTTCCCCTCCACGGCTGACCGCGCCAGCCCGTCTACGTCGGCGACGAGCAGGTTCACCGCCTGGATCGACTGGTTGACGCTCTCCTTGAGCCCGCGGAAGTCGCCCGGGAACTCGGCGGTGATCTGCGCGTGCACGTTCCCCTTCGCGATCTCCGCCACGGCCTTCGCCGCCACGTCGAGCGGCCCGACGACCGAGTCCAGCGTCCGGTTGATCCCCTCGACGATCGTGCGGAAGTCGCCGTGATGGCGCGACGCGTCCGCGCGGGCCGTAAGCTTCCCCTCCGCGCCGCCTCGCGCGAGGAGCGCGACGTCGGCCACCAGCGCGTTGAGCGACTCGATGCAGCGGTTGACGTCGTCGCGCAGCGCCTGGAAGTCCCCCTTGAACGACGCCGCGATGGCGGAAGGAACGCGCCCCGCCGCGATCTCCGCCAGCGCCGTCGCGGCCACCGAGAGCGGCCCCGTCACGGAGTCGAGGGTCCCGTTCATGCCCTCGACCACCTTCCTGAAGTCGCCCTGGTGGCCGGAGGCGTCCGCCCGCACCCCGAGGTGGCCCTCGGCCCCTGCCGCGGCCAGCCGTCGCGCGTCCACCACGAGCGCGTTCACCGCGTCGATGCAGCGATTGACGCTCCCCCGGATCGTCCCGAACTCCCCCTGGTACTCGTCCGTGATGCGCGGGGGGAGGTCGCCGCGGGCGATGAGGTCGAAGTTCCGCGAGAGCAGCCGCAGGGGCCCGACGAACGCGTCGAGCGTCCGGTTGAGCCCCTCCACGACCGGGGCGAAGTCCGGCCCGGTCGCCGCCACGTCGGCCCGCTCGTCGAGCCTCCCGGCCGCGACGGCGTGCTCCAGGCGGCGCGACTCGACGACCAGCCCCCGGAGCGCCTGGACGATGCTCCGGCGCGCGAACAGCCCACCCGCCACGACCGCCACCACGCCGAGCCCCATGGCCAGCGTGATGATCAGCACGCTGCGCCGCGTCGCGGCGTAGCTCTCCTCGCGGCTCGCGGTCACCTCCTCGGTGGCCACCGTCATGTGCTCCAGCAGGGCCCCTTGCACGCCGGCCGACGCCTTGGCGATCCGGCGCCACGACGCGAGGAGGAGGCTGTCCGCCTGGGCGACGCCAGGCGCGTCGGCGGCGAGCTCGGAGCGCGCGCGGAGGGCCGCGATGAAGGACGCCACCTGCTCGCGCCAGTCGCCGACGCTCTGTCGCACCGCCGGCCACGTGGCTGCGACCGCCGGGGACATCGCGTGCTCGCCGTAGGCGCTCACCGAGTCCTCGAGGATCATGAGCGTGGACTCCACCTCCTCGATCCAGCTCCCCGCGGCGGTGGGATCCCGCTGCGCGATCGCGAAGGCCGCGTTGACCGCGCGCTCCGCGTCGGTGCGACCGAGCGCGATGGACGAGAGGAGCTGGAACGCCGGGAGCCGCTCCTTCGTCAGGCTCTCGATCCGCCCGGCCACCCAGAGCGTTCGCGTCACCGAGACCGCGCCGACGACGACGAGGACGACGATGGCCGCGCCGACGATGAGCGTCACGCGGGTGGACAGGCGCAACCGGTCGAGCATCTCTTCCCTTCCTGCGCTTGCGCGGGGGCTTGGAGCAGGCACCCAGCGGATCGCTGGAGGATATCCCCTTTCGTGGCGCGCATCACGGGCTACTCCCGAAGGGGCCGGCCACTCCCTCCGACCCTGGTGCGCGCGCAGACTCACTACGGAGCACGTACGGGTCCGGAGGCGACGATCATGATCCCCGCGATGGTCGAGACTCACCTGAGGGAGCGTCACAAGATCTACGAGCACCACCACCACGCGCTCGCGATGTCGGCCCAGGAGCTGGCTGCCTCGGAGCACGTCAGCGGCTACCGCGTCGCCAAGGCCGTCGTCGTGCGGCTGGACGGCAAGCTGGCCATCGCCGTCGTCGCCGCCACGGACAAGGTGGCGCTGGGGACGCTGGAGGAGGCGACGGCCTCCACGGCGGAGCTCGTCGCCGAGGGCGACTTCATGGAGAGCTTCAGGCCCTGTGAGCCGGGGGCCGAGCCTCCGCTCGCGCTCTTCGGGCTGCCGATCTTCGTGGACGAGAAGCTCCTCCACGAGAAGAAGCTCCTGATGCCTGCGGGGACGCACGAGGACGCGATCGCGCTCGACACGCACGAGTGGATCCAGTGCGAGGAGGTGCAGCCGATCGCCAACCTGGGCATCCGCTCAGGGGAGCACAGGGCGTAGCCGCGCCTCGACGCAGCGCCCCGACGCGGCCGGGCCTGCCCGTTGCATAGGCTCCCGGGCTGGTGGCCGCGGCGGGCGTCCTTGAGAGCGATCCGCAGCGCAAGTGCGCGGACCACCGTGAACGCCCGAGTCGTCCCGCCGCGCCGCTGCCCGGATACCGGTCAGCAGTCCGCCGGGTAACCGGGCAGTGCGGAGGCGTTCGTGAAGAAGCTCGAAGCCATCATCAAGCCCTTCAAGCTGGACGAGGTGAAGATCGCCCTCGCCGACATCGGCGTCTCGGGCCTGACCGTCATCGAGGTGAAGGGGCACGGCCGCCAGAAGGGGCACAACGAGGTCTACCGCGGCGCGGAGTACGTCGTGGACTTCCTGCCCAAGGTGAAGCTCGAGATCGTCGTCCCGGACGGCCTCGTGGCGAAGGCGATCGAGGTGATCGAGCTGACCGCCAGGACCGGCCGGATCGGCGACGGGAAGCTCTTCGTCGGCGCCGTGGACGACGCGATCCGCGTCCGCACGGGTGAGCGTGGGGACGAGGCGCTCTAGAACGAGATCGCCTCGAGCCACCGAACGTGTGGCAGGGCGCGGATCCTGGCGAGCAGCGCCGGGCTCGGCTGCTGATCCACGTTGACGAAAGAGAAGGCCACCCCCCGGTCGTCGCGGCGCGAGAGCGAGATGCGCGCGATGTTCACCCCCTCCGCGCCGAGCGCCGACCCGAGGTTGCCCACCACGCCCGGGCGGTCCTCGTTCTCGCAGAGGATCGCGTTCCCCTCGGGGACCCCCTCGACGCGGAAGTCGCCTACCCGGACGATCCTGGCGTCCCGCCTGCCGTAGACCGTGCCGCCGACCCGCACCTCGCTCCCCTGCCCTCGCAGCGTCACGGTCACGAGGCTCGCGTAGTCCTGCGGCTCCCCAGACCGGATCTCGCGCAGCGCGATGCCGCGCTCCCGCGCCACCGCCGGCGCGTTCACCTCGTTCACCGGTACGTCCAGGAAGGCGCGCAGCAGCCCGACGAGCACCCGCGCCGCCAGCGGCCGCGTCGGTGACGAGGCCAGGTCGCCAGCGACCTCCACCTCCACCTCGGCGAGCCCGCCCGCGGAGAGCTTGGCGGCGAGGTGACCCAGCTTCTCCGCGAGCGGCAGGTACGCGCCGAGCCGGTCGAGGACCTCCCTCGGGAGGCTGGGGGCGTTGACCGCGTTCTGCACCACGCCGTCGACGAGGAAGGACGCGACCTGCGTCGCGACCGCCAGCGCCACCGCCGACTGGGCCTCCGCGGTCGAGGCGCCCAGGTGCGGGGTGCACAGGAAGTTGTCGAGCTTCAGGAGCGGGTGATCGGCTGGAGGAGGCTCCTCGGCGAAGACGTCGAACGCCGCGCCCCCCAGGTGGCCCGACCGGAGCGCGTCCGCGAGCGCCACCTCGTCCACGAGCCCGCCCCTCGCGCAGTTGAGGAGGATCGCCCCCTCGCGCATCCGGGCGAGGACACCGCGGTCGACGAGGTTCCGGGTCTGCTCCGTGAGCGGGACGTGGAGCGAGACCACGTCCGCCTCGCGCCAGAGCGCTTCGAGCTCCACCAGGCGCGCCCCGATCCGCGCCGCCGCCTCGGGCGCGATGAAGGGGTCGTACGCGACGACCTTCATCCCCATCGCCTGCGCCCGGCTCACCAGCGCCGATCCGACGTTACCGATCCCGACGACGCCGAGCGTCCTCCCGGACAGCTCCCGTCCGTGGAAGCGCCTCTTCTCCCATCGCCCTGCCTTGAGGCTTCCGGTGGCGGCGACGAGCTCCCGGACGAGCGCGAGCAGCAACCCCAGCGCCAGCTCGGCCACAGCGACCGACGAACCGCCGGGCGTGTTGAGCACCAGCACGCCGCGCCGGGTGGCCGCCGCGAGGTCCACGTTGTCCACGCCCACGCCTGCCCGCCCGATGACCCGCAGGCGCGGCGCCGCGTCGACCAGCGCGGCGGTGACC
>JBAVTL010000180.1:0-5536 GCA_049696175.1 Anaeromyxobacteraceae bacterium | reverse complement strand
CCCCTCCGCCGAGCCGCTCCTGCACCTGCGCTGCCTCGCGCCAGCGCCCCTGGTCCGCCAGCACCTCCCGCAGCAGCTCGGCCGCGGCGCGATCGCTCGCGGCGCGGGGCGCGAGGAGGTCCACGGCCTCGGCGAGCATGCCGCTCCGGCGGTAGTCCTCAGCCAGCTCACGCTCCACCTCGTCGCGCCGCGCCTCGTCGAGCCCCGGGTAGACGCGCATGTTCCGGTGGAGGGTCATAGCCCGCGCCAGGTCACCCGTCCGCCGGAAAAGCGCCCCCAGCGCCAGGTAGGTCTCGATGGCCTCGTCGCTCCCCAGCCGCGCCGCGTCGGAGAGCGCTGCGATGGCCGCGTCCGAGTCGTCGGAGATGACCGAGCGGACGCCGCGGAGCCACGCCCGGGCCTCCTCGCGTCGCCGCCGGGAGCGCTCCGCCAGGGCGAACACCCCGGTGACGCCCACCAGGATCGCGGCTGCCCAGTACCCGATCACCTGGCCTCAGAGCGCGGCGAAGCCGGCGCTGATCCGCGCCCAGGTCTCGTCGAGGTGCTCGACGATCACGCGGACGTCGGCGAGGACCGGCATGAAGTTGTTGTCGCCCGCCCACCTGGGGACCACGTGGTAGTGCATGTGGTCCACGATCCCCGCGCCGGCGACCTTCCCCAGGTTCATGCCGACGTTCAGCCCCTCAGGCGTGGCGACGTGCTTCAGCACCTGGACGGCCCGGGCGAGCTCCTCGTGCAGATCCACCAGCTCCTCGCGTCCGAGCAGCGCGAAGTCGGCCACGTGCGCGCGCGGGATCACCATCACGTGTCCGGCGTTGTACGGGAAGCGGTTCAGGATGGTGAACGAGCGCGCTGAGCGATGGACGATGAGGTTCTGCCGATCGTTCGCCTCGTCCTGTGAAGGGAAGTCGCAGAAGATGCAGCCGTCCGGCTTCGCGGCGCGGATGAACTCCATCCGCCAGGGGGCCCAGAGCGGTCTCTCCACGTCGCCTCCCTACCGCGCCAGGAAGTAGAGCCCCGGGCCGCCCGTCTCGGCGACCCCGGACGCCAGCTCCGCCTTGACGGCGCGCGCGGCCGCGCCGGCCATCCCGCCCATCAGCTCCTCCAGGAAGCGGCCCCGATCGTCGGGCGGGTAGATCAGCTCCGGCTCGCCCTTCAGCTTGGCCTTCTCCATCGCCTGGTCCACGGCGGCGTAGAAGTTGCCGAGGTGATCTACGAGCCCCGCCTCGAGCGCCTCCGCCCCGGAGATGACCCGTCCGTCTGCGACGCGCCGCACCTTCTCCTCCGGCAGCCCGCGGGCGACGACCACCGCGCCGAGGAACTGCGTGTAGATCCGGTCGATGAGCCCCTGCCAGTACGCCCGATCCTCCGGCGTCATGTCGCGGAACGGGTTGCCCGCGTCCTTGAGGGCCCCGCTCTTCACCGTCTCCATCTTGAAGTCGAACCGCTGGGCGATCCGGCTCACGTTGGGGAACTGGCTGATCACGCCGATCGACCCGGTGAGGGTGCCGGGCTCCGCCATCACGTTCCCCTTCGGGCAGCCCATGGCGATGTAGAAGCCGCCCGAAGCGGCGACGGTCCCCATGGAGCAGACCACGGTCTTCTTCGCGGAGACCTTCCGGAGCTCGTCGAAGATCTCCTGGCTGGGCGCGACGGCGCCGCCCGGGGAGTCGATCCGCACGACGATCGCCTTGATGTCGGAGTCGCGCTCGAAGCGGCGCAGCTGCTTGAGCACCCGCTCGGAGGAGACACCGCCATCCCCCATCCCGATCGACCCCTTCACCTCGACGATGCCGATCCGCGGGCCGGAGCCGATGCGCGGCGAGTCGCCCTTCACTGCGCCGTAGGCGAGGAGCAGGAAGCCGAAGAAGACGAGGAAGATGCCGCCGAAGATGAAGCCGACGATCGCGAGCGCGAGCCGATCGCGCTTCGGCGGGACCGGCGCGGGCATCCACGGGGGGGGAGGACCCCAGCCTCCGGCGCCCCAGGCGGGCGGCTGAGGGGCGTCCCACCCCGGCGCAGCGGACTGCGTCGAGGGAGAGCGCGGAGCTTCAGCCGCTCCGGCACCCGGTCCGACCGGCGTGGTTGGCAGCGGCTCGTTGGGATCGTTCGGTTCCATGCGCGCCAAGGTAACCCCGCTGGCGCCCAAAATGCGAGAGCGGCCCGCGTCGCCGCGAGCCGCTCTCCAGACCCCGGACCCAACGAGCGAGGACGCCCGCCGCAGGCCGGGGATCGTTCGCCGAGGCTACTTGCGGCGGTTGAACTTCTCCATCAGGTCGCCGAGCCGCGCGCGGCCGTCGCCCTGGCGGCGGAGGTACTCGCGGTAGTCGTCGTCGCCGCCGTCGCGGTTGAGCGCCTTGATCGAGAGCGCGACCTTCCGCTCCTGCAGGTCCATGTCGATGACCTTGACGTCGATCTCGTCGCCTTCCTTCACGACGTCGCGGGGGTTCTCGACCCGCTCGTCCTTCATCTCGGAGACGTGGACGAGCCCCTCGATGCCCGGCTCGAGCTCGACGAAGGCGCCGAAGTCGGTGACCTTGGTCACCTTCCCCTTGAGCTTGGAGCCGACCGGGTGGCGCTCGGCGAGCGTCGTCCACGGATCGGAGGCGAGCTGCTTGATGCCGAGGCTGAACCGCTCGTTCTCGACGTCGATGTTGAGGACGACCGCCTCGACCACGTCACCCTTCTTGAACTTCTCGCCCGGGTGCTTGATCCGCTCCGTCCAGGAGATGTCGGAGACGTGCACGAGGCCGTCGATCCCCTCCTCGACGCCGACGAAGATGCCGAAGTCGGTCACGTTGCGGACCTCGCCGCGGATGACGGAGCCGATCGGGTACTTGTCCTCGAGGAGCGTCCACGGGTTGGCCTCGATCTGCTTCATGCCGAGGCTGATCCGCTTCGCCTTCGGGTCGATGTCGAGGACGACCGCCTCGACCGCGTCACCCTGGTTGACGAGCTTGGAGGGGTGCTTCACCCGCTTGGTCCAGCTCATCTCGGAGACGTGGACGAGCCCCTCGACGCCCTGCTCGAGCTCGATGAACGCGCCGTAGTCCGTGAGGCTGACGACCTTCCCCTTCACGCGCGAGCCGATCGGGTACTTCTCGTCGGCGCGGTGCCACGGGTCCTCCTGGATCTGCTTGAGCCCCAGGCTGACGCGCTCGGTGGCCGGGTCGAACTTGAGGACGACGACGCGGACCTCCTGGCCGACCTCGAACATCTCGCTCGGGTGGCCGATGCGGCCCCAGGACATGTCCGTGACGTGGAGCAGGCCGTCGATGCCGCCGAGGTCGATGAACGCACCGTAGTCGGTGAGGTTCTTGACCACGCCCTTGAGGATGGCCCCCTCCTTCAGGTTCTTGAGGGTCTCCTTCTTGAGCTCCTCGCGCTCCTTCTCGAGCAGGACGCGGCGGGAGAGGACGATGTTGCCCCGCTTCTTGTTGAACTTGATGACCTTGAACTTGAACTTCTCGCCGATCAGCTTGTCGAGGTTCCGCACGGGGCGGATGTCGACCTGCGAGCCGGGGAGGAACGCCTTCACGCCGATGTCGACGGAGAGGCCGCCCTTCACGCGCCCGACGATGATCCCTTCGACGAGCTCGTCGCGCTCGCACGCGGCCGAGATCTCGTCCCAGATCCGCATCTTGTCGGCCTTCTCCTTGGAGAGGACCACCATCCCGGTGTCGTTCTCCCGGGACTCGACGAGGACCTCGACGCGATCGCCCACCTTGACCTGGGGCTCGCCGCCCGGGGCCGGGATGAACTCGTTGAGGGGGACCTGCCCTTCGGACTTGTAGCCGATGTCGATGACGACGAAGTCCTTGGCGACCTGGATGACGGTGCCGGAGACGACCTTGCCCTCTTCGACCGGGCCAGCCTTCGCCTCGCTCTCGGCGAACATCGCCGCAAAGTCTTCGACCTCGCCCTCGGGCGTACGAGAAGTCTGATTCTCCATTATGTGAAGACCAACCTTTGCTGGATTCCGCCGGCGGCGGGCGCTGCGCGTTCGGTGCCGGCGAGACCGGGTGCTGCCCCCTGGTGTGCTTCGCGGCGCGGACCTCGGGGATTGAAGGCAGCGCCGGGGACCCGGGCGTCTTACCCGAGCCTACCTATTGGAAGGCGGACGCTACACAAGCGAGATCAAGGCGTCAAGCCGCCGAGGCGCAAGCCGGCGCTCACGGGAGCGCCCTCAGCCAGGTCGCGACCCCCTGCACGAGCCAGTCCGGAGTGGAGGCCCCCGCCGAGAGCCCCACGACGCGGCACCCGGTGAACCAGGCGGCCCGCAGCTCGTCCTCGGTCTCGACGTGCCAGGTGCGCGGCTGGATCTCGCGGCAGATCTCGGCGAGGTGGCGCGTGTTCGCGCTGTTCTTGCCGCCGACCACCACGACCGCGTCGACCTCCCGCGCGAGCGCCCGCGCGTCCTGCTGCCGCTCCTCCGTGTCGGAGCAGATCGTGTTCACGACGCGGACCTCGCGGTGGTTGAGCGCGAGGGCGGCGACGACCCGCTGGAAGTCGGCCCCGATGCAGGTCGTCTGCGCGACCACGCCCACCTTCTTGGCCTTGATCTCCGGGATGTCGGCGCCGGGCTTCACGACGGTGAAGGGGCCCTCGCAGTAGGAGACGACCCCCTTCACCTCGGCGTGGTTGGCGTCGCCGACGATGACGACGTGATAGCCCTCACGCGACAGGCGCTGGGCCATCGCCTGCGGGTACTTCACGTACGGGCAGGTCCCGTCCACGATCGTGAGCTTCCGCGCCCG
This sequence comes from Anaeromyxobacteraceae bacterium, assembly GCA_049696175.1. GTDB lineage: Bacteria > Myxococcota > Myxococcia > Myxococcales > Anaeromyxobacteraceae > DATIVK01. The sequence continues at coordinate 779 of JBAVTL010000180.1, read as the reverse complement.
CGCCGCGTCCACCTCCTGCCGGACGGCGCCGTGCGTGCGGACCACGACGGTGGTCCCGTCCTCGACCTCGGAGACGAGGTTGACCGTCACGACCCCCTTCTCGCGCATCTGCGAGACGGCCTGGGGGTTGTGGATGATCGGCCCGAGCGTGACGACGGGGCCGGAGGCGCGGTCGGCGACCTCCATCACCTTGTCGACGGTCCGGCGCACTCCCCAGCAGAAGCCGGCGGTCTTGGCGATCTTCACGTCCATCGGGATCCCTCGAGCCCCTCACTAGTCACCGGCGGTCCGGCGTGCAACCCCACCGCGCTAGCGCTCGACCTTCTCGCCCGTGAAGCGATCCTTTTCGTCGCGGAAGAGGACGTTGAAGGTCGTGAGCGAGCCGTAGCACTTCGTCACGTACCCCTGCAGCTCGACCTTGTCGGCGTCCGAGAGCTTCTCGTGCGCGTTCACCTTCTGCTCGAGCACGCGGAGCCGGTCCCGGATCATCACGACCTTGTGGAGGAGCCCGTCGATCGGGATCTCCTTCGCCTGCAGCGCCGGGTCGTGCGGCTTCAGGATCACCGTCCCGCCTTCCCACTTGCCGGCGATGGCGACGGGGGCGGAGTCCTCGCGGATCAGCTCGCGGAGCAGCTCGGCCAGCTCTTCTCGGGTCATGTCGAGGATCTCCTCGGGGACGGGCGTGGAGGTGCTTTGCTGCGGCGCGGCGCCCAGATGGACGACGACCGGCCCGTGGGGTGCGCGGGTGACGGCTCGCCGCTGCCTGGGCTCGGGTGGCG
>JBAVTL010000179.1:0-9089 GCA_049696175.1 Anaeromyxobacteraceae bacterium | reverse complement strand
CGCGAGAACGTCGCGCAGGTGTTGCCGCGTTTCTTCCATGCGTCGAAGCGGGAGGCGAAGGCGGTGGCGGCGGAGGTCGCGCCTCGCGAGGTGCTCCCGCAGCGCGTGGTGGTGACGGCGGTGGCGCAGCCGGCGGCGGCGAACGTGACTGCGACGCCCCCGCTTCCCGTCCTTGCGTTGGGTCAAGCACTTCACCTGGATGAAACGATCCGTCCGCAGGAGGCGGCGCCTCGCGTCCCTCCGCCGACGCTCCCTGCGCCCCGCTCCTCGACGGAGCCTCTGACCGCGGACCTTCGGCGGCTCCACGTGACCGTCTCCAAGCGGTTCACAGAGAAGCTGGAGGCGGCCCGCGACGCGCTCTCCCACTCCCACCCGGGCGCGGACGTCGAGGCGATCCTGGAGGCGGGGCTCGACCTCCTCATCGAGCGGGCGGCAAAGCGGAAGGGGCTCAGCACGAGGCCGAAGGTGAGCACGAGGCCGCAGGCCGAGCGGGCCGATGCGCAATCAAGAGACGTCCCCGCCGAAGCAGCACCTACCCCTGACGCTCCCCGCTCCCGCCACATCCCCGCGGCGGTGAGGCGGGAGGTCTGGATCCGCGACCAGGGGAGGTGCCAGTTCAGGCTCGAGAGCGGCGAGGTCTGCGGCTCGACTCACCGCCTTCAGTTCGACCACGTCCACCCATTTGCGCTGGGCGGCGAGTCCACTGTAAGTAACACTCGGCTGGCCTGCGCGGCCCATAACCTCCTCGCGGCGAGGCGCGTCTACGGCGACGAATGGATGGACCAGTTCACTCGGGGAGCGGGCAGCCGGTCGACGTTGCACGCGTCCGGTCCGTGAGCGCGGGGCCCCGCCAGGTCGCCGGTGGCGGGCCCGTCGGGGCGCAGCCCCGGCCCTGACGCCCCTCCCCGTCGATGCCGCTCTTCCTCACCTCCGTTCGCTGCGGCGAAGCGCGCGACACATTTCGGGCGCCTGCTCCGGCTCGGAGCGGAGATGTGACGAATCATTCCCCGGTGGGGGGATGGATCACACGCGCCGCGCCGCCTTGCCCGACGTCTCGCAACCGTGCTACACGCCAGCCCTTTCCCGCGTCTGGACTCTCCCAGCCGCGTCCCAGGGCAACCGGCGGTCCGAACCCGCCGCCCGGCGAAATGATGCGCGAACCTCCCGCGACCCTCCCCGCGATCGACGAACTGATCCTCTGCGCGCAGAAGCCCACCCGCTACGTCGGCGGTGAGTTCGGCAGCGTGCACAAGGACCTCGCCGCTGCGCGCGTCCGCTTCGCGCTCGGCTTCCCCGACGTCTACGAAGTCGGGATGTCGAACCTCGGCTTCCGGCTCCTCTACCACGCGCTCAACGACCGGCCCGAGATCGCCTGCGAGCGGGTCTTCCTCCCCTGGCCCGACCTCGAGGGGCTGCTCCGCGGGCGCGGGCTGCCGCTCTTCACGCTGGAGTCGCGCGCCGACGTCGGCGCGTTCGACGTGCTCGGCCTCTCGCTCCAGTTCGAGCTCTGCTACCCGAGCGCGCTCGCGCTCATCGACCTCGCCGGCATCCCCGTGCTCGCCGCGGACCGCGACGACACGCACCCGCTCGTCGTCGGCGGCGGCCCCTGCGCCTACAACCCGGAGCCGGTCGCCGACTTCTTCGACTGCTTCGCCGTCGGCGAGGGCGAGGAGCTGGCGCTGGAGATCGCCGACGCCGTCGCCGAGAGCGGCTTCCGCCGCGGCGGCGCGTCGCGCGAGGAGCTGCTGAAGCGGCTCGCGCGGATCCCGGGGGTCTACGTCCCGCGCTTCTTCCGGCCCCGCTACGACCCCGCCACGCGGGCGCTCGCCGCGATGGAGCCGCTCCTGCCGGGCTACGAGAGGGCGACGCGCCGGATCGTCGCCGACATCGACCGGCTCCCGACCTCCGCGTACGAGCGGCCGATCGTGCCGTTCATGTCCACGATCCACGATCGCCTGCCGGTGGAGATCCAGCGCGGCTGCACGCGCGGGTGCCGCTTCTGCCAGGTGGGGATGATCACCCGGCCGACGCGGCAGCGCTCGCCGGGGCAGGTGCTGCGGCTCGCCGAGTCCGGGCTCTCCCGGTCCGGCTGGGAGGAGGTCGGCTTCCTCTCCCTCTCGTCCGGTGACTACGCCTGCCTCAACCCGCTCATCGACGACTTCCTCGCCCGCTGGGAGGACGAGCGGGTGGCGCTCTCGCTCCCGTCGCTCCGGACGGAGACGATGACCTCGTCGCTCGCCGAGCGGATCGCGCGCATCCGCAAGACCGGCTTCACGCTCGCGCCCGAGGCGGCGACCGACCGGCTCCGCGCCGTGATCAACAAGGGGAACCGCGAGGAGGACCTCCTCCACGCGATCGAGTCGATCTTCGCGAACGGCTGGTCGCTCCTGAAGCTCTACTTCATGATCGGCCTCCCGCACGAGACGGACGAGGACGTGGCGGCCATCGCGTCGCTCGCGCGCCGCAGCCTCGACCGGGCGCGGCGCTCGGCGGTGGGCGGCAAGGGCTCGGTCTCGATCAACCTCGCCGCGAGCACCTTCGTCCCCAAGCCGCACACCCCCTTCCAGTGGGACCCGATGATCGTGCCGGAGGAGACGCGCCGGCGGCAGGGGATCGTCACCGCCGCGCTCGGGGGCAAGCACGGCGCGATCCACTGGAAGCCGCACGACTCCCGCCAGTCCGCCATCGAGGGGGCGCTCGCCACCGGGGACCGGCGCGTCGGGACGGCCGTGCTGGCGGCGTTCCGCAGCGGGCAGCGGCTCGACGGCTGGACCGAGTGGTTCCGCGAGCAGGCCTGGCTCGACGCCTTCCGTGCGTGCGAGGAGCAGCACGGCGTCGGGATCGAGTTCTTCGCCCACCGCCGGCGGCCGTTCGACGAGGTCCTCGCGTGGGATCGGATCGACGTCGGGACGACGAAGGACTTCCTCGTGAGGGAGCGCGAGCGGGCGACCGCGGCGACGGCGACGCCGGACTGCGTCCTCGACGCGTGCCACTCCTGCGGCGTCTGCGACTTCGACGCCGTGCAGAACCGGATCCAGACGCCGGACAAGTACACGCCTGCACCCGCGCCTCCGCGCCGCGTGCCCACGCCCATCCGCGAGCGCGTCCGGATCAAGTACGCGAAGCGCGGCGCGCTGGTGGCCCTCTCGCACCTCGAGACGATGCACGCCATGCTCCGCGCGCTGCGCAGGGCCGGGCTCCCGCTCGCCTGGTCGCAGGGGTTCCACCCGAAGCCGAAGGTCTCGCTCGGGCCGGCCCTCCCGGTCGGGGTCGAGAGCGAGTGCGAGATGATCGACGTCGAGCTCTGCGGCGCCGCGGATCCGGCTGACGTCGCGCGGCGGCTCGGGCCGGAGCTGCCGGCGGGGCTGCCGCTCCTCGACGTCCAGGCGCTTCCGGTGGGCGCGGAGTCGATCGCCGCCGCCACCCGTGCGGTGCACTATCTAGCCGAATTCACTGGGGATCGATGGTCTGAGGGCGCACTCGAGGAGCGGGTCGCCGCCTTCTCGGGGAGCCCTCGCGTGGTGGTATCGCGCGAGAGCCCCGCGGGGGGGAAGGCACCCCGGGGCGGCCAGAAGATCGCTGCGGTAAGGAAAAGAGAGATAGACTTGAAAGAAATCGTGACCCATCTCGCCGTCGAAGGACCGGGCAGGGTTGCGTTCAGTTTGCGGGCAGACCCTTCCGGAAGCGCGAGGCCCAGCGAGGTGCTCGCGGCGGTCTTCGGAGACGAGGGTTCGGTGCCCGGGGGAGTCAAGATCTTGAAGGAAGGCGTCAGCATCGCGAGGACGAACGCGGCCCCGGTCACCGGCCAGCCACGCGCGCCTCGCTACACCGACGCCTGAGAGTTCAACGCGCCCGGGCTGCGGCCGCCAAACGACGCGGCCGCCCGGCGCAGGGGTTGAGAAGCGTGAGCATTCGCTCGACAGGCGTTCACCCGAGCCCGGCATCGCCGGGACTCGGGCGATCGCGGCCTGCCACATGGGCCCTTCCTCCCCGTGCGCCGAGCCGGCGCCGCCCCGAAGACGGGCGGGCTGGCGGTCTGGGGAACGGGAGTCCCACATGGCGGGCAACAACATCCTGGTGATCAACGCGAGCGGCGCGGAGACGCGCGTCGCGCTGGTCGAGAACGGCACGATCCACGAGTACTACCTCGAGCGAAAGCGCGAGAAGGGGATCGTCGGCAACATCTACAAGGGGCGCGTGGTCCGGGTCCTCCCGGGCATGCAGGCCGCGTTCGTGGACATCGGCCTCGAGAAGGCCGCGTTCCTGTACGTCGGCGACGTCTACGGCGACCCGGACTTCTCCGAGGAGTTCGAGCTCACCGAAGGTGAGCACGCGACGGAGACCCCCGAGGTCCCCGACGAGCACGAGGCCGAGGAGGCCGAGGCGCGCGCTGCACAGGCCGCGGCGCAGCCCACGGTCACGCCGGCGCACGGCATCGAGCTCGCGCTGACGCCCGCACCCGGCGCTCCCCTCTCCCCAGCCGCGGGCGAGGGCCAGGGTGAGGGGGCGGCGACCCTCTCGCCCACGGTCGGGGAGGGCACCCTCCACGAGGAGCATCCCCTCTCCCCCACCGAGGGAGGGGACCAGCCCAGCGACACGGCCCGCGCCAGCGCGGGCGAGGGTCAGCCCACCGACACGGCCCGCTCCAGCGCGGGCGAGGGTCAGCCCACCGACATTTCCCTCCCCCCCACCGGGGGAGAGGGTCAGGGTGAGGGGGCGGCTTCGATTGAGGAGCTTCCGCCTCCGCGCCTGACGCCGATCCCGCTCACCAACGCCATCGGGAACCTCCCGGTCGCTGGCATCCCGGACCTGATGGTGCCGGAGCTGCCGCCGATCGAGGCCGGCGCCGAGGCGCCGCCTTCGACTCCTTCCCTCTCCGCGCCGCCGCCACCGCAGGCGGGCGACGCGGCGCAGGTGACGGTGAAGGCTCCGGAGGCGGCGCGCGAGGTTCGCGGCGAGCGTGACAGGGATCGCGAGCGGGGTGGCCGCCGCGAGGGGCGGCACGGCAAGGAAGGGCGTGAGGGGCGCGACCGTGAGCAGGGGCGCGGAGGCCGGAACGGCCACCGCGAGGAGCGCAAGCCCCGCGAGCCGAAGAACATCCAGGACCTGCTCAAGGAAGGGCAGGAGGTGATCGTCCAGGTCGCGAAGGATCCGATCGGGACGAAGGGTGCGCGCATCACGAGCCACATCTCGCTCCCGGGACGCCACCTGGTCTTCATGCCGACGGTGGACCACATCGGCATCTCCCGCCGCATCGAGAAGGACGGCGAGCGGCGCCGGCTCCGCGAGATCGTGGATCGGATGCGCCCCGAGGGGACCGGCTTCATCGTCCGCACGGTCGCCGACGGCGTCGAGTCCCAGAAGCTCGAGGCCGACATCCGCTTCCTGATCAACGTGTGGAACGAGATCATCCGGACCAAGGACAAGGTGGGCGCGCCCGCGCTGCTCCACGGCGACCTCGACCTGATCCTCCGCGCGACGCGCGACCTCTTCACGGCCGACATCCACAAGATGGTGATCGACGACCGCGACGAGTTCGAGCGGATCCTCAAGTTCGTCAAGGATCAGGCGCCTCACCTCGAGTCGCAGATCGAGTGCTACCGCGGCGACGAGCCGATCTTCGACGCCTTCGGGATCGAGCAGGAGCTGCGCCGGGCGAGCCAGCGCAAGGTGTGGCTCAAGTCCGGCGGCTACATCATCATGGACCAGGCGGAGGCGCTCACCGCCATCGACGTCAACTCGGGGCGCTACGTCGGCAAGAAGAACCTCGAGGAGACGATCACCAAGATCAACGTCGAGGCCGCGAAGGAGATCGTCTACCAGCTCCGGCTGCGGAACATCGGCGGCATCATCATCATCGACTTCATCGACATGGACAAACCCCAGAACCGCGACAAGGTCTTCAAGTCCTTGCAGGAGGCGCTGGGGCGCGACAAGGCCAAGACCAACGTCCTGAAGATCTCCGAGCTGGGGCTCGTCGAGATGACGCGCAAGCGCGTCCGTGAGTCGGTGACGCGGATGCTCGCCGAGCCATGCAGCTACTGCGACGGCAAGGGGCACACCAAGTCGAAGATCACGGTCGCGTACGAGATCTTCCGCGAGATCCGGCGCGACTCGCCGCACTACCCGGAGCCGGTGCTCGTGGTGAACTGTCACCCCGAGGTGGCGCGCATCATCCAGGGGCCTGAGCGCGAGGAGCTGCGCTACCTGATGGATCGGTTCAACAAGACCATCCAGGTGAAGCCGCAGCAGAACTACCACCAGGAGCAGTTCGACATCTATGGACGCCAGGAGCGCGGCGAGCAGGGCAAGGAGCCCGGCCCGAGCGAGCCCGGTCGAGGAGAGCCCGGTCGAGGAGAGCAGGGCCGCGGTGAGTCGGGCCGCGGTGAGTCGGGCCGTGACCGGGATCAGGGTCGCGACCGCGATCGGCGCGGCGGCCGTGGGCAGCGCGGCGGACGTGGGGGCGGCGGCGATCGCGGTCCTCGGGGTGGCCGCGGCGAGGAGCAGGCGTCCCGCGAGCCGAAGGACGGGCCGCGTGAGTCCAAGGACGCACCGCGCGAGCCGACGAAGGACGTCCCGCGCGAGCCGAAGGATCCGTCCAACGAGTAGCGGTCGTGCGAGGAGGGACCATGTCCGGGTCGAGCGCTCCGATGATCGGTGAGCGGCTCCAGCGGCTGCTCCAGCTCGGGCGCGCGGGGGTCACCTCCGCGCTGCGCATGCTGGAGGGGGAGAGCGTCCGCCTTCGGGCGATGGCGCTCACCTACACCACGCTCTTCGCGCTCGTGCCCGCGCTGGTCGTGGCCTTCTCGGTCGTGCAGGCCTTCGCCGGGATGGGGGGGATCAACGACCGGGTCCACGAGTTCCTGCTCGAGAACCTGGCCGTCGGCGCCCGCTCCTCGCTGGAGCCGTACCTCGACAAGTTCGTGGCCAACGCGCACCTCGCGAGCGCCGGGCTCGTCGGCGGCGCGTTGCTCGTCTACTCCGGCATCGCCCTCTTCTCCGACGTCGAGCGGGCGATCAACGACATCTGGTCGATCCACCGGCGACGTCCGCTCAGGCAGCAGGTGGTCACCTACTGGGTCGGTCTCACGCTCGGCCCGCTGCTCCTCGCCGCGTCGGTGATGGCGGGTCACACGGCCAGAGGGTGGCTCGCGGGGAGCGGCGTCCGCTTCCTCGGGGTCGCGGCAGGCGTGCTCCTGACCTGCACGTTCTTCACCGTCATCTACTACATCGTGCCGGCGACCAAGGTTCAGCTGAAGCCGGCAGCCATCGGCGGGCTCGTCGCCGGGGTCTCGTGGGAGGTCGCGAAGTGGGGCTACGCGATCTTCGTCGGCAGGAGCGTTCGCTACCACGCCATCTACGGCTCGGTCGCCGCGGTCCCGATCTTCCTGCTGTGGCTCTACGTCTCGTGGACGATCATGCTGTTCGGGGCCAAGGTCGCCTTCATCGTGCAGCACGCGTCGGCGCTGCTGCGCAAGCGGCCGCTCGCGTCGACGCAGGGGAGCCGCGAGATCCTGGCCGGCGAGGCGATGCTCCGGGTCGCCCGCGCCTTCGATCGGGGAGAGCCGCCGCCCGCCGAGGACGAGATCGCCTCCGATGCGCAGGCGCTGGCGGAAGACGTCGGGGAGGCGCTGGCCGCGCTGAGGCAGGCGGGGCTCGTGACATCGACGGCAGAGGGCGGCCTCGTCCCTTCGCGCTCGCTCGACCGGATCTCGCTCCTGGACGTCCGGACCGCCGTCACGGGGCCTGGACCGGACGCCCCGGACGATGCCCGGGTCGGAAGGATCCTCAAGGAAGTCGAGGGCGAAGCGGCTCGCAGGCTCTCGCAGGTCACGTTCCGCGAGCTGGCGGCGACCGCCGAGGCGCCCGACCGCGCCTCCGAGGCCGCCCGTGAAGCGGAAAATGCGCCTCCGGCGCGCCCGTAACGGGGGTGCGGGTGGATGGCATTCGACCGTCAGCGTAGCGGTGAGCTGGAACCCTTGCTGATATCAAGGGGTTGGGCTAGGCTTTTCGGCACTTCCCGGAGCGACCTGATGCTGAAGTCCGACCTCATCAACATCCTCGTGGTGAAACGCGGGGTGACCCAGAAGCAGGCCGAGGCCACCGTCGAGACGATCTTCGACGCGATGAAGGATGCGCTCTGTCGGGGGGAGAACATCGAAATTCGCGGGCTTGGCGCGTTTCACGTCAAGCACTACGACGGCTACCAGGGGCGGAACCCCAAGACCGGAGAGGTGATTCCGGTGAAGCCGAAGCGCGGGATCCTGTTCCGGACCGGAAAAGAGCTCCGCGACCGCGTGAACCGACCGGAGCTCATCGGCACGGCGCTACCCGACGACGACGACGATGATGACGACGAAGTCGAGTAGACGTCGAGTCGCTCGCTGACGTCACGGGGTCGAGGCCAGACGGCGTCGGCCCCGTTCGCGTACCGGGCCCCTTACGCGGCCAGGCTCAGCCGGCCGATGGGACGAACCTGGAGCTCGGGCGGCAGCTGGTCGTAGGCGAGGACGACCACGTCGGGAGCGCGCGGCGCCAGGAGGTTTCGGAGCGCCCGGCGTAGATCGGGCGCCGCCAGCACCACCGGCCGCCGCCCAGCGCACGCTTCGTCCAGCGCGCGCGCGAGCGTCGCGGCGGCGTCGGGGTCGATGGCGGCGTGCTCTCCGTCGAGCCCCTCCCGCAGGAGCGCCTCGGCGGCCGGATCCACCAGGAGTGCCTCCATCGTGCCGCCGCCGGCCACGCGCCACGCGATGTGGCGGCGCAGCGCCCGCCGGCAGGCCTCGGTCAAGGCCGGCGCGCCGCGCGCGGCTCCGCCCGCCTCGAGGATCGCATCCAGGATGGCGCGGAGTGGCCGGATGCTCACTCCCTCCTCGAGCAGGCGGCGCAGCACCTCGGCCAGCACCTGAGGAGGGATCTGTCGCGTCGCCTCCCGGACGAGCGCCGGGGCCGAGGGCTCCAGCGCGTCGAGCAGCGCCTGCGTCTCCTGGATCCCGGCCAGGAGGTGGGCGCACGCGCGGAGCCCCGCCGCCGCGCCGACGAGCGCCCGCTGGATCGGGTCCAGGACAGCGCCGAGCGCGCGGGACCGCTCG
>JBAVTL010000178.1:0-3101 GCA_049696175.1 Anaeromyxobacteraceae bacterium | reverse complement strand
GGGCAGCGGCTCGCGGCGCTGCAGGCGGAGCTGGAGCGTGTAGCCCGGGAGCAGCTGGCTGGCGATCCGGACGCGCTCGTCGCGGAGGAGCGCTTCCACGGCCCGCTGCACGGGATCGCCGCCGCCGCGAACGCCACGACACGCCACCACGTCACCGCCCTGCGCGACGTCCTGGATCTCCTCGACGCCTGGGCGCGGGGAGACTTCGCGCCGGAGCTTCGGCCTCACGCCGGGAGGCTGGCGCGCGCCCAGGAGATCGTGGACCGCGTCCGCGCGAACCTCCGCGGCGTCACGCAGGAGGTCCGGGCGCTCACCGGCGCCGCCGTCGACGGGCGGCTGGACGTCCGCGCCGACCCCCAGCGCTTCGCGGGCGACTGGCAGGGGCTGGTGCGCGGCGTCAACGAGACCCTCGACGCCGTCCTGATGCCGCTGCTCATGTCAGCGGAGAGCTTCGAGCGGATCTCGCGCGGCGACATCCCAGAGAAGATCAGCGGGGGGCTCAAGGGCGAGTTCGACACCATCCACCAGAACGTCAACCGCTGCATCGACGCCGTGAAGGGGCTCGTCGAGGACGTCGACGCGCTCGCCACGGCCGCCATCGCCGGGCGGCTCGGCGTCCGCGCCGACCCGAAGCGCCACGCCGGCGACTTCCGGAAGATCGTCGAGGGGATCAACCGGACGCTCGACGCGGTGCTCGCGCCCATCGACGAGTCCACGAAGGTGCTCGAGCGGCTCGCGCAGCGCGACCTGACCGTGAGGGTGAACGGCGTCTACCGCGGCGAGCACGCCCGGATCCAGGAGGCGATCAACTCCAGCGCCCAGGCGCTCCACGCGGCGATGGGGCAGGTCGCGACCGTCGTGGACCAGGTCTCCGGCGCGGCGATCCAGATCGCGTCCTCGAGCCAGTCGGTCGCCAGCGGGGCCTCGGAGCAGGCGGCCTCCCTCGAGGAGTACGCCACCACCATCGAGCTCATCGCCTCGATGCTGCGCCGCACGTCGGACCAGGCGCGCCAGGCGGACGCGACCGTGCGCAGCGCGCGCGACGCGGCCTCCGAGGGCTCCCAGTCGATGGGCCGGATGCTCGCGGCCATGACCTCGATCCGGACGTCCACCGAGGGGACGTCCCAGATCATCAAGGACATCAACGAGATCGCCTTCCAGACCAACCTGCTCGCGCTCAACGCGGCGGTCGAGGCGGCGCGGGCGGGCGAGGCGGGGCGAGGCTTCGCCGTCGTCGCCGAGGAGGTCCGCTCGCTCGCGCTCAGATCCAAGGAGGCGGCGGCGAGGACCGAGTCGCTCATCCGCGACTCGCTGCGCCAGGCGGGGGAGGGAGAGGAGACCTCCCGCCACGTCGCGGAGCGGCTGGGCGCCATCGTCACCGCGGTGGAGGAGACCACCGCCATCGTCGCGGAGATCGCGGCGAGCGCCCGCGAGCAGGCCGACGGGATCGCCGGCGTGATGCGCGCGGTCTCCGAGATGGACAAGGTCACCCAGCAGAACGCGGCGTCCGCCGAGGAGTCCTCGTCGGCCGCGACCGAGCTCTCGGGCCAGTCACAGGAGCTGGCCACGCTGGTCGACGAGTTCACCCTGGGCGATGCGCGGAGCACGCGCCGCCCGGTCGCCGGTCCACGCGGCGGCGCGACGTGGGTCGGGCTCCACGGCGACGACGATCTGTCCGAGTTCTAGGGCGAGGCGATGGCGCAGCAGGGGAACGAACAGGCGGGCGCACCGCGGCCTCCCCGGCGCATCCGGGTCCTCGTCGTCGACGACTCGGCCGTCGTCCGCAACGTCTTCCAGACCGAGCTCTCGCGCGATCCCGCGATCGAGGTCGTCGGGACCGCCCCCGACCCGTTCGTCGCCCGGAACCTGATCCTGGAGCGGGAGCCGGACGTCATCACGCTCGACGTCGAGATGCCGCGCATGGACGGCATCACCTTCCTCCGGAAGATCATGCGGTACCGGCCGACGCCCACCATCGTCGTCTCGTCGCTCACCACGACGGGCGGCCAGCTGGCGATGGAGGCGCTCGCGGCCGGCGCCGTCGACGTGATGTGCAAGCCTGGCGGCGCCTACACCGTCGGCGACATGACCGGGGAGCTGATCGACAAGGTCAAGGCCGTGGCCTTCTCGGCGGTCCGCCACCGGGAGCACGCGCCGGTGGCCGCCTCCCCTGCCCTCTCGCGGACGACGCACCGTGTGCTCGCGATCGGGGCGTCGACCGGTGGCACCATCGCCATCGAGAGGATCCTCGCCTCCCTGCCATCCAACGCCCCCGGCGCCGTGATCACCCAGCACATGCCGGAGAACTTCACGCGCCACTTCGCGCTGCGCCTGAAGCAGCAGACCCGGCTCGACGTCCGCGAGGCGGCGGACGGCGACTCGGTGACGCCTGGCGTGGCGCTCGTCGCCCCGGGCAACAGGCACCTCCTCCTGCGCCGCTCGGGCGCCCGCTACCTCGTCGAGGTGAAGGACGGGCCGCGGGTGAACCGCCATCGCCCGTCGGTGGACGTGACCTTCCGCTCGGTGGCGCGCGCCGCGGGGTCCAACGCCATCGGCGTGATCCTCACCGGGATGGGCACCGACGGCGCCCAGGGGCTCCTCGCCATGCGAGAGGCGGGTGCGCGCACGATCGCGCAGGACGAGGCGAGCTGCGTGGTCTACGGGATGCCCAAGGTGGCGATCGAGCTCGGCGCCGCCGATCGGGTCCTGCCGCTGGGCGAGATCGCCGCCGAGATCGTCCGTCGCGCCGAGGAAGCGGAGTCCCCGTTTCTCCCCTCTCCCCCACCGGGGGAGAGGGATGGGTGAGGGGGCGCACGGGTCTCCCTCACCCTGCCCTCTCCCTCAGTGCTGAGCTTTGATCTCATCTCTGCCGGTTGGGCGCGTCGCGGTCGACGGTGGCGGCCCCTGCGCCGCCCTTGAGGGAGGCCGCCCCGCGGTAGCCTTCCGATCGGCGGTGCGTCATTCCCCGCATCGCGAGTCTCCGTGCCGAAAGCGGCTTACGAGGGGGAGGGGCGCCGGCGCAGGTCCGCGGTCAGTGGCTCCGTCGAGGAGCGGGGCGCAGGTGCCGGCGCGGGGAGCGCAGGCGGAGGGACGAGAGGCGC
>JBAVTL010000177.1:0-4700 GCA_049696175.1 Anaeromyxobacteraceae bacterium | reverse complement strand
GTCCACCACCGCGGCCCGCTGTTGGGTCGATCGATGCGGGCGCTGGGCGGCGGAGGGCATTCGCACCGTGATGGTGGCAGCCCCGCCGCGCTGGGTCAATCGATCGCGAGGCCCCTCACCGGGCCGCTCCCCCGCGGGGAGCGGGCGGCGCTCACTGGAGGGCGGCGCTCGCCAGCTCCGTCACCCTCGCGAGCGCCTTCTCGATCCCTGCGGGATCCGGACCGCCCGCCTGCGCGATCTCCGGCTTGCCGCCGCCGGCGCCGCCGACCAGCTTCGCGGCCTCCTTCACGAGGTCGCCAGCCTTGAGCTTCGCGGTCAGGTCCTTCGTCACGGCGACGAGCAGCACCGCCTTGCCGTCCTGCTCGCTCGCGAGCGCGACCACGCCGCGGCCCAGCTTGTCGCGCAGCTTGTCGGCGAGCTCGCGGAGCGCCTTGGCGTCACCGTCCACCTTCGCGGCGAGGATCTTCGCCCCGTTCACGACGACCGCCTTCGCCGCGAGGTCGCCCGACTGGGCGGCCGCGATCCGCGACTGCGCCTCCTCGAGCGCCCGCTCCAGCTCCCGCGCGCGCCGCTGCGCCTGCTCCACCTTGGCGGCCACCTCGAAGGCGCCCGCCTTGAGGAGGGCGGCCGCCCCGCGCAGCTCGTCCTCGATCCGCTGGGCGTGCTCCACCGCCTTCGGGCCGGTGTACGCGACGATGCGCCGGACGCCCGCGGCGATCGACTCCTCGCTCACGATCTTGAAGAAGGCGATGTCGCCGGTGCGCCGGACGTGGGTGCCGCCGCAGAGCTCCTTCGACGGCCCCATCGAGACGACGCGGACCGTCTCGCCGTACTTCTCGCCGAAGATCATCATCGCGCCGGTCTTGCGCGCGTCATCGAGCCCCAGGACCTGCGTCTGGGCGTCGGCGTTGGCGCGGACCAGCTCGTTCACCCGCCGCTCGACGGCGCGCAGCTCGTCGTCGGTCAGCGGCTGGAAGTGCGAGAAGTCGAAGCGGAGGTAGTCGGGGGCGACGACCGAGCCGGCCTGCTTCACGTGATCGCCGAGCCGCTCGCGCAGGGCGAGCTGCAGGAGGTGGGTCGCCGAGTGGTTGGCGCGGATGAGATCGCGCCGCGGGTCGTCCACGGTGAGCTCCACCTTGTCGCCGACCGCGAGCTCCCCCTCGGTCACCACGCCGACGTGGGTGACGAGGCCGGGCACGGGCCGCTGGGCGTCGGAGACCTGGACGCTCCCCTTCGCGGACGTGACGGCGCCGGTGTCCCCCATCTGGCCGCCCGACTCGCCGTAGAACGGCGTGAGCGCGGTAACGACCTCGACCTTGTCCCCCTTCGCCGCGCGGTTCGCCCGGGCGCCGTTCACGATTAGCGCCTGGACCTCCGAGGTCGCCTTGCCGGCGTCGTAGCCGACGAAGCGGGTCTCGCCGAGCTCGCTCGCGATCTGCTTGTGGAGGTCGCCCACGGCGGCCTCGCCCGAGCCCTTCCACTCGGAGCGGGCGCGCTGCTCCGCCAGCGCCTTCTCGTAGCCGGCCTCGTCCACGCCGAGCCCCCGCTCCGCGCAGATGACGCGGGTGAGGTCGATCGGGAAGCCGAAGGTGTCGGAGAGCAGGAAGGCGACCTTCCCGGCGAGCACCTTCCCGCCCGCCCCCTGGATCCTGGCGGTCTCCTCGTCGAGGATGGCGAGCCCCTTGTCGAGCGTGCGCCGGAAGGACTCCTCCTCCTGCTGCGTCACCTTCTCGATGAACGGGCGGTTGTTGCGGGTGTCGGGGTAGGCCGCCCCCATCTCCTCCATCACCGTGCCGCAGACCTCGTGGAGGAAGGGGCGCTCGATCCCGAGCCGCTTCCCGTGCCGGATGCCGCGCCGCATGATCCGGCGGAGCACGTAGCCGCGCCCCTCGTTCGACGGGAGCACGCCGTCGCCGACGAGGAAGGTGGTCGCGCGGGCGTGGTCGGCGATCACGCGCATCGAGACGTCGTCGTCCGCGTCCTTGCCGTAGACCTTGCCGGCGATCTTCGCGATCGACCGGATGATGTTCTGGAAGAGGTCGGTGTCGTAGTTGGTCCGCTTGCCCTGCGCGACCGCCGCGACGCGCTCGAGCCCGGCGCCGGTGTCGATGGACGGCTTGGGGAGCGGCGCGAGCTTCCCGTCGGCGCTCCGCTCGAACTGCATGAAGACGAGGTTCCAGATCTCGAGCCAGCGGTCGCAGTCGCAGGCGACCCCCTCGCACTTCCTGCCGGCCTTCTCCTCGGCGCAGGGGATGTCGCTCCCCTGGAAGAAGTGGATCTCGGAGCACGGGCCGCACGGGCCGGTGTCCCCCATCGACCAGAAGTTCTCCTTCATCCCGAGCTTGTAGATCCGGTCGGCGGGGACCCCCTCGGCGCGCCAGAAGTCGAACGCCTCCTGGTCCCAGGGCAGGCCGCCCTCGCCGTTGAAGACGGTGGTGGCGAGCCGGTCCTTCGGGATCCCGAGCCACTGCTCGGAGGTGACGAACTCCCAGGCCCACTTCACGGCGTCGCGCTTGAAGTAGTCGCCGAAGGAGAAGTTGCCGAGCATCTCGAAGAAGGTGTGGTGGCGCGCGGTGAAGCCGACGTTCTCGAGGTCGTTGTGCTTGCCACCGGCGCGCACGCACTTCTGCGAGCTGGTCGCGCGGGTGTAGTCGCGCTTCTCCTTGCCCGTGAACACGTCCTTGAACTGGACCATCCCGGCGTTGGTGAAGAGCAGCGTCGGGTCGTTCTGGGGCACGAGGCCGGAGGAGGTGACGCGGCGGTGGCCGCGCTCCTCGAAGAAGCGGAGGAACAGCTCACGGATCTCTGCGGCGGTCGGGGTCTTCATGGCTCGGTCCGGAAGGGGTCGAACCCGTCGAAATAACAGAGGACGGCGCGCGGTGCCACCTTCACCTACGCGCCGCGCGCCCCGACGCACCCCATCGACCTGCACGAAGTTTGTCGCGGAGGGGATCGTCCGCTGCTAGCCTCCGTCCGCCCGGACTCACTCAGGGCCAACCAACTATTGGAGAGTTCAACGATGAGAAAGCTCCTCCTTGCCATCGCGGCACTCGTATTCGCCACCACGGTCTCCGCCCAGGAGGCGGCTCCGGCGGCGCCTTCCTCCGGCGGCAAGCCGATGATCGGCGTCGGCGTCGCCCTCGGCGGCAGCACCTTCCTCCCTGGCGTGACCGTCCTTCCCGGCGGCTCCAACAAGATCCTCATCCCGATCAACGTCTCGCCGAGCCTTCGCGTCGAGCCGTTCCTCGGCTACACGCAGGTCCGCACCAAGGACAGCTCCAGCCCGCTCGGCGACGACGTTGACTGGGCGAGCACCCTGACGGTCGGCGCGGGCATCTACCTGCTGGGCGACCTCGGCAACAACGCCGAGGTCTACGGCGGCGGCCGCCTCGCCATCAACCGGGTCGCTGCCGGCTTCGAGTACAAGTCCTCCGGCACCACCGTCTCGGGCGACGACAGCTTCATCGGCTTCGGCCTCGCCGCGGTCGGCGGCGCCGAGTACTACCTCTCGCCGCGCTTCGCGCTCGGCGTCGAGGCCGAGCTCGGGTTCGACTCGATCGAGACCGCGCAGGACTTCAAGGAGACGAAGTTCGGCACGGCCGCGTTCCTCACGGCCCGCGCGTACTTCAAGTAGGTAGACGGCGTCGGCTCTGCCGATGACGGGGAGGGGTGCCTCGGCGCCCCTCCCTTTTTCGTGTCCGCGCTACCGGCGGCGCAGACGCAGCCGCCAGACCGGCTCGCCGCTCGCGAGGTACCGCTTCTCGCGGGTGGACGGGAGCTCGTCGGGGGGCGGCTCGCAGAAGCGCCCCGGACCGGCCTCGTTCTCGAAGCCGACCTCCTCCAGCCGCTCGACGGCGCCGCGCGCGTAGTCCTCGACGTCGGTGCGGAAGTCGAGCAGCCCGCCGGGGCGCAGGAGGCCGAACAGGAGGGCGCTCATCCGGTCGTCCACGAGGCGGCGCGTGTGGTGCCGCCGCTTCCACCACGGATCCGGGAAGTGGACGTGGATGGCCGCGAGCGAGCCGGCGCGGAAGAGGCGCGGCGCGAGGATCCGGGCGTCCCCCCGGAGCACGAGCAGGTTGCCGGTGAGGACGCGCGCCTCCGCCTTCGCGGCGACCTCGTTGGCGAACTTGTGGCGCTGCTCCATGGCGACGAGCGCGCGCGCGGGGAACGCCTTGGCGAAGGCGAGGGCGAAGCCGCCGTGGCCGGAGCCGATCTCGAGCTCCAGCTCGGCCGCGGCCGCGGCGCCGAAGCGAGGCGTCCAGTCGGGGAACTGATCTAGCGCCAGCGGCGCGGCATCCTCACCCTGGAAGATCATGGGCGCGCTTCCTTATCATGTTAGGGTTCCACCGTGCGCCCGCTTCGGCAGAGCGGTCTGGTCCTCGCCTTCGCCGCCCTGGCAGCCTGCGCTCGGTGCGGTGGCATGGCGGGGCCGCCCCCGGAGCGCTTCGTCCCAGCCGACGTCGTAGGCGCGGTCGTCGTCCCCGAGCTGCGCGGCGCCGCCCGCTCCGTCGCCGAGTTCTACCTGACGGCCCAGGACTTCCCGGGGACGAGCGACCTCTCGTCGCTCCGCGCCTCGCTCTCCGCGCAGCTCGGCTTCGACCCGCTGGATCTCGGCGCGCTCCGCGACGCGGGGATAGATCCACGGCGCGGCATGGCGATCGGCCTCCCGGCGGCGAACGGCGCCGGCGGCCGCCCCGCGC
>JBAVTL010000176.1:0-7572 GCA_049696175.1 Anaeromyxobacteraceae bacterium | reverse complement strand
AGAAATGCGGGACCGCATTCTTCGTTGCTTGCTATTCAGTTTTCAAAGACCGAACTCCGACTACTCATCCCGGAGCCTAGCTCCGTTCCGAGCCCTGCCGCTTCTGGCCGTCAGTCCCGAGGACTTTTCGGCCGCTTCAGGGAGGGCGGCTTTTACCGCTTCCGCCCCTGCCAGTCAAGTGCGTTCCTCCGACAAACTTCGTCAGCGTGCACCGGACAGCGAGAGGTCGATGTTTAGATCAACCTCTTCTGCTCGTCAAGCCTGCTTCCGAGACCGTCTCGGCAGCCTGCTTTGCGAGGGGCGCGACTTCTACCCCTTCGCCGAGCATCCCGTCAAGCACTCCGGCGTTTTCTTTCGCCTTTGTTGCTTGTAGGGGCCACACCTCCCAGCCCCCAACGGGCCCTGCAACCGCCACGGCGACTTCAAACTGCCGCGCTGCGTTGCGAGGGGGCGTTTTCTAGTCCCCCTCCTGAATTCCGTCAAGAAGTAACCCGAGATTCGCTTCCGCGATTTCGGGCGCCTTCGTCGTCGGCGGAGCGCGTTCTAGCCCTCCTCCCTCCGACGTGTCAAGCAGCGCCGTTGAACTTCTCGACAATCGGGCCGGTGCCGGCCCGAACAGGCCTACCACTCCCCGGTCGAGGCGACTGCGCGCCTACAGCTGGCCGCGATCTCGGCGGCCTGCGCGTCCTCCACCCCCCCGAGCGTGGCCCTCGCATGGCGGAGGATCGCGGCGACACGCTCGTAGGCCAACTCGAGCACGTCGTTCACGACCACGTACTCGTAGCTGCCGAGCCCCCGCGCGATCTCCGAGCGCGCCGCGGCCAGGCGGCGCTGGATGACCTCCTCGCTGTCGGTGTCGCGCCCTCGCAGGCGCCGCTCCAGCTCCGCTGCGTTCGGCGGCAGGACGAAGACGGTGCAGGCCTCGCGCGGATAGGCGGCCTTGATCTGCTCGCCGCCCTGCACGTCGATGTCGAAGATAGCCACCCGCCGGCGCCGCAGCGCCTCGTCGACGATCGGGCGAAGCGTCCCGTAGTGCCGCCCGTGGACCTCCGCCCACTCCGCGAAGGCGCCGGCCGCGACCAGCGCCAGGAAGCGCTCGGGGGTGACGAAGTGGTAGTCGACGCCGTCCCGCTCCTCGCCCCTCGGCGCACGCGTCGTCGCCGAGACCGAGAAGACGGAGTCGGGGTGGCGGGCGCGGTAGAGGTGCGCGAGCGTCGTCTTGCCGGCGCCGGACGGAGCGGAGAGGACCAGCAGCACGCCGGGGGCAGGCGCCGCCGCGCCCTCACTCGACATTCTGGACCTGCTCCCGCATCCGCTCGATCTCGGCCTTGAGCGAGACCACCTCCGAGACGATCTCGGCGGACTGCGACTTGGAGCCGATGGTGTTCGCCTCCCGGTGCATCTCCTGGACGATGAAGTCCAGCTTGCGCCCCGCCGGCTCCCGGCTCGCCAGCAGGCTCCGCACCTGCGCGACGTGGCTCCCGAGCCGGATGATCTCCTCGGTGACGTCCGTGCGATCGGCGAAGAGCGCGACCTCCTGCGCGAGCCGGGACGGGTCGAGCTGGATGCCGCGCGAGAGCTCGGCGATCCGCTCCTCCAGGCGGGCGCGGTGGTGCTCCACCGAGCGGGGGACCATGTCACCGACCCGCGCGACGATCGCCTCCACCTGCCCGAGGCGCGACGAGAGATCGCGCGCGAGCGCCGCCCCCTCCTGCTCGCGCATCGCGAGCAGCGCCCCGAGCGCGCGATCCAGGCCGAGCAGGAGTGCTGCCCGCGCTGCGTCCGCGTCGATCTCCCTCTCCTCCAGCCTAATCACGCCGTCGGCGGCGAGCACGTCTGCGAGCGTGGCCCCGCCGGGCAGCGCCAGCCTGGCCTGCAGCTCGGCGAACGCGCGCGCGTAGGCCTCGGCCAGGTGTGCGTCGACCCTTGGCGCGACGGAGCCGTGGTTCCCCGAGCGTCGCGCCGTCACCTCGACGCCCCCTCGGGCCAGCCGCTCCTTCACGACGCGCGCCACCTCCACCTCGAGCGCGCCGAGCTCGCGCGGGAGGCGCGCCTTCACCTCGCAGTACTTGTGATTGACCGAGCGGACCTCGACGGCGATCTCCTCCTCGCCCGAGGAACCCTTCCCAGCGCCGAAGCCAGTCATGCTGCGGATCATCGCGTCTCCTGGGGATCGCCTTGGGATCCAGGCCGTCTCGAAGCTACCGTCCGCCCGGGGCCGGGATCATGGCGTGGAGTCAGCTCCGCCGAGAGGCCTGGCCTCATCGACCAGCATCACCGGGATGCCGTCGTCGATGCGGTAGGCGAGCCGGCAGCGCAGGCAGTCGATCTCGCCGCGGTCCTCGTGGAACTCGAGGTCTCCCTTGCACCGGGGGCAGGCGAGGATTTCCTTGAGGTCGGGCGAGAGGGCCATTGCATCGTCTCCGTGGCGCGAAATCTACGCTCGCCACCGTGCCGGCGGCAAGGCGAGAACGCGCTCGAGGAACGCGGCGATCGCCTCCCCGCGTGCCCGCTCCGTGAACAGGGTGCGCATCCGCTCGCGGGCGGCGGCGCCCATCGCCCTGGCGCGACCGGGAGACTGCAGGAGCTCCACGAGCGCGTCGGCGAGCCCGCCGACGTCACCCTGCTCCACCAGGAGCCCCGTCACGCCGTCCAGGATGGCCTCCGCGGGCGCGCCGGCGCGATAGGCGATCCCCGGCCGCCCGCTCGCCATGCCCTCGAGGAGCGCGCGGCAGGTGCCGTCGTTCCCCTCTGCCAGCAGGACCTTCACGTCGAAGGTGCGGTAGGCCGCGGCGAGCTCGGGGCCGGTCCGGTAGCCCGCGAAGATGACCTCCCGCTGCAGCCCGCGGTGGTTCACGCGTACGCGCAGGTCGTCCAGCCCCTCACCTCGCCCCACGACGACGAGCCGCGCGCCCGGCAGTCGATCGGCGACGGCCCGGAACGCGTCGACGAGCTCCTCGACACGCCGGCCAGCCTTGACGCGGCTCACGATCCCCGCGACGGGCGCCCCCCCCTCGATCCCCAGCTCGCCCCGCAGATCGGCCCCGTCAGGCGTGAACACCCCGGCGTCGACGGCGCCGCGCGTCGCCAGGATCCGCTCCGGCGCCACGCGGAAGCGGGACTCGAGCAGGCGCGCGTGGGCCTCGCAGACCGCCACGAGGCCGTCGGAGCTGCGGTGACCGAAGCCCTGCAGCGCGCGCGGCTCGAGCGAGCGGGCCGAGTGGACGGTGCGCACGACCCGGCGCGGTCCCCTGCGCCAGAGCGCCAGCAGCGCGAGCAGGTGGTCGTGCGAGAAGTTCGCGTGGACGACGTCGAAGCTCCGCGAGATCGCCGCGAGGCGGCGAAGGTCCCGGACGAACGCCGCCGGCCCGGGGCTCAGGACCAGGTCGTCGCGGACCGAGAACCCCTGCCCGCGGAGCTCCTGCGCGAGCGTGTTCCCAGCCGTCGTCTCGACCCCGAGCTCCACGGCGTGCCCCAGGCGCCCCAGCTCGCGCGCGACCGAGGCCATTGGCTCGGCCGGCCCCGACCATCGTCCGCTGGCGAGCAGCTCGAGGACCCGCATCGCTACTTCCGCGCCGCGTCCAGCTTGCCGAGGAGCTCGGTGGTGGAGTGGTCCTTCGGGTCGCCCGCCACCGCGACGCGGCCGCCGTAGGAGCGGACCTCGGCGGCCTCGGGGATGGTCTCCGTGGTGTAGTCGGTCCCCTTCACCTGGACGTCCGGCTTCAGGAGCCTGATCACCGAGACGACGTCCTTCGTGTCGAAGAGCACCACGTGGTCGACGCAGCGCAGCCCTGCCACGATCTCGGCCCGCTCCGCCTCCGGGATCACCGGCCGCGAGGGCCCCTTGTTGAGCCTCGTGGAGACGTCGCTGTTGACCGCGACCACGAGCAGGTCGGCCTCCGCCTTCGCCCCCTCGAGGTAGCGGAGGTGTCCGACGTGGAAGAGATCGAAGATGCCGTTGGCCATCGCGATCGTCTTGCCAGCGGCGGTGGCTTCGGCGCGCAGCCGGGGCAGCTCGTCCAGCGAAACCCTGCGATCGCTCATGTGACGTTCACGGGCGGAGCAGCTCGGCCGCGAGCTCCTCGTGCGAGATGGTGGCGGTGCCAGGCTTCAGGACCTGGAGCGCGCCCGCGACGTTCGCGATCCGGGCGGCCTGTTCGAAGTCGCCGCCGGCGGCCAGCCCCGCGGTGAAGGCGGCGGCGACGGTGTCTCCGGCGCCAGTGACGTCCACAGCCTCCGCGGTGCCGTGCGCCGCGACGTGGATGGGCGCGACCCCCCGCTGGAAGAGCGACATGCCGTTGCGCCCGCGCGTGACGAGGAGGACGTCGCAGGAGACCAGCTTCAGGAGCTTGCGCGCCGCCCTCTCGAGCCCGCCCGGCTCGGAGAGCGTGACACCGGTCGCGGTCTCCAGCTCCAGCTCGTTCGGCTTCACCATCGTGAGGTGGGAGTAGGAGCGGATCCCGTAGCGTGAGTCGACGCAGACGGGCACGCCGCCCCGCTTCACCCGCTTGAGCTCCTCGAGCAGCTCCGGGCCTATGGCACCGGAGCCGTAGTCGCTCGCCAGGACCGCCTGCGCGCGGTGGCCAGCGCGCTTCACCGCCGCCCTCAGCTGGCTCACGACCCGCGGCGCCAGCGGCTCCCGTGGGGCGCGGTCGAGCCGGATCATCTGCTGACGGCGCGTCGATCGTCCCCCGGCGAGGATCCGGGTCTTGGCCTCGGTCTGCCGCCCCTTCACGCGCACGATCCCGCCGACGTCGATCGCCTTCCCTTCGAGCTCGTCGAGCAGCGCCGTGCCAAGCCGATCGTCGCCGACCACGCCGATGGCGCGGACCTTCACGCCCAGCGCCGCGAGGTTGGCCGCAGCGTTACCGGCGCCGCCCGCCTTCAGCTCGGCCGACTCGTAGCGGACGATGAGGACCGGCGCCTCGCGGCTGATCCGCTCCGTCTCGCCGTAGACGTACTCGTCGGCGACGAAGTCGCCCACCACGACCACCTCGGACCGCAAGAAGGCAGGCACGAGCGTGGCGGCGTGGGTGAGATCGGACGCGCGGATGGAGGGCACGCGGGTTTCCTACCTCGCCACATTGGGTGCGTCAACGAGCCGAGGCGGCTGGGGCTGGAGGCGCGCCGACCTCCCCGGCCGGCCGCGTCTTCCAGCGCCGGTGCAGCCAGTACCAGTGCTCCGGATGGAGCCGCACCCACCGCTCCAGCCGGTCGTTCAGGTCCTGCATGAACGCCAGCACGTCGCGCTCACGATCGCCGGTCTCCGGCACCGCGAGCGGCCCCTCGATCACGAGCTTGTGCCGGCCGTCCTCGAGCGGGATCGAGAGGGTGAAGACGACCGCGGCGCCGGTCCTGAGCGCGAGCCACGCAGGGGTCGCCGCGGTCGCGGCAGGGACGCCGAAGAAGGTCGGGAAGATGGCGTGGCGCTGCGACTGGTTCTGGTCGATGACGTAGCCGAGCACGCGCCCGCTCTTGAGGGCGCGCGTCGCCGCCTTGAGCGTCTCGCCACGCTTGACCACGAGATCCTCGACCCCGGAGCGGCGCCGGACGTCACGCCAGAAGTCGTTCGCGCCGGAGCTTCCCATCTCGCGGGTGATCATGGTCACCGGGATGCCGCGGAGCGTCTGCGCGGCGGCGAGGAGGTCGAAGTTCCCGAAGTGCGCGGAGCAGGCGACGACCCCCCTGCCGTCGGCCCTGGCGCGCTCGAAGGCCTCCCACCCATCGTAGACGAAGAGCCGCTCCAGCTCCTCCTTCGAGAGGTTCGGGACGCGGATGAAGTCGGTGATCATCCGGCCGAGGTTGCGGTAGGTCCGGCGCGCGATGTCGCGCCGCTCCGCCTCGCCCTTCTCCGGGAACGCGAGCCGGAGGTTAGCCAGGACGACCCCGCGGCGGATGCGCAGGGTCCAGACGAGCCAGCCGATGAAGCTGCCGAAGGCGTCGAGCCACCGGCGCGGAATCCTGGAGAGCAGGCGGAGGAGGGTCACCATCACAGCCCCGCATTTCGCCCGGAAGCGAGCGCCGCGTCCAGCGCGGCGTCCAGCAACTCCCCGCCCCGGAGGATCTCCGCCTGGATGCGGAGCACGGCGAGCCGGGGATCCCCGGCGATCCCTGCCGGCAGCCGGAGCGCGTCCTTCTCGGTCGTGACGACCCGGGCACAGCCGGCCCGCTCGGCGGCGCCCAGGGCCTCCTCCACGTCGGCCGTGGTGAAGCGGTGGTGATCGGGGTGGCGTCGCTCTGCGACGATCTCCGCGCCGAGCCCCTCGACCGTCCTCCGGAAGGACCCGGGGCGGGCGAGCCCCGAGAGGAGCAGGACGCGCTGGCCGCGGAGCGTCGAGAGCCCGAGCGGCCGAGCGAGCGTGCCGTCGAGCAGCTCCTCGGGCGCATGGCGCGACTCGACGACCCCCTTCCCTGACGCCTCGCGGGCGAGCGCCCGAAGCCGCTCCAGCGCCTCCGCGCCGTCGGCGCCGTCCGGCCCCTCGACCTGATCCACGCGTGAGAGCCAGATGAGCCCAGCGCGCCGGAGCGCTGCGCGCGGCTCACGGTTCGGCCCGGCCGGCAGGCACCTGCCGTTCCCGAACGGGTTCGCGGCGTCGAGCAGCACGACGTCGAGATCGCGCATGAGCGACCGATGCTGGAAGCCGTCGTCGAGGAGCAACACATCGGCCCCGAGCTCGACCACTGCGCGCCGCGCCAGCTCGGCCCGCCGGGGGCCGCACAGGACCGGCACGCCGAACAGCCTGCGCGCCAGCAGGACCGGCTCGTCACCCCCCTGGGCTGCGTCGAGCAGGACGGCCTCGCCGTCGGAGACCACCCGCGGGTCGCTGCGGACGGCGCCGTATCCCCGCGAGAGGATCGCCACGCGGCGCCCCCGCGCCTTCAGGCGCTCCGCGATGGCGGCGGTCGCCGGGGTCTTCCCGGCGCCGCCGACCACGACGTTGCCGACCGAGATCACCGGGACCGCGGCCCGCGCCGCGAGGGCGAGCCCGTGGTCGTAGGCCGCGCAGCGCAGCGCGGCTCCGAGCCGGAAGATCGCTCCGGCAGGCGCCAGGGCGAGGCCGAGCGCGCGCGGGGCCAGGCGCGGGCTCGCGCCCCACCAGGCCTCCTCCAGCAACCCCGTCGTCACCGCAGCATCTCCCGCGCGGCGGCGACCACCGTCTCCGGGGTGAGATCGCCGAGGCAGCGGTGGTGCCGCTCGGGGCAGACATCACCCCCGTGGTTGGAGCAGGGGGAGCAGCGCAGGCCGAGCGCGATCGCCCGCCCCGGAGGCGGCGGGCCCCAGCGCGCGACGGAGGTGGGGCCGAAGAGGGCGAGGACCTTCGTCCCGACCGCGGTCGCGAGGTGGACAGGCCCGGAGTCGCAGGCCACGAGGAGCTGCACGCGGGAGATCGCGGCGGCCAGCGCGTCGAGCGGGAGGAAGGAGAGATCGGCGTCCACGCGGCAGCGGATCGCCGCCCGGAAGGCGGCGAACGCATCCCGATCGCCGGGGCCGCCGGCGAGGACGATCCGGATCCCGTCGGCCGCCAGCGCGTCGGCCACGGCGGCGAACCGCTCCGCGGGCCAGCGCTTGGT
>JBAVTL010000175.1:0-10600 GCA_049696175.1 Anaeromyxobacteraceae bacterium | reverse complement strand
AGCGTGGATCGTCCGCGCGAGCGTCGCGAGCCCTGGCACGAAGGCGTCGCGGTGCGCGCCGAGGTGGGCCGGGGTCCCCGAGCGGTCGTCCACCGTCGCGTACCCCACGGTCACGAGTCCGGCGCCGCCGCGGGCGCGCTCCGCGTAGAAGGCCAGCAGCCGATCGGTGACGTCGCCGTCGCGGGCCATGTGCAGGTGCATGGCCGGCATGACGATCCGGTTGGCGAGCGTGAGCCCGCCAACGCGGATCGGGTCGAAGAGCGGGTCGGTCATGTCGCCTGGAACACGTAGCGCTCCGCCTCGAACGCCTGGTCGGCCAGCCTCCGCTTCGCCTCCAGGAGGCCGGTGGCGTCGTACTTCGTGAAGCGCCGGATCCCGCCGAGGAGCATCGTCAGCTCGTCCCCCTCGGCGGCGTAGAAGGCCGCTCGCCTCGCGGCCGCGCCGGCCCGCTCGACGCCGTCGAAGGCGATCGCCTTGACCGCGGCGGCGACCCCCTCCCGGCGGGCCGCGGACAGGCCGGGCTGGATCTTCTCGGCGCGGAGCACGGCGCTCTCGACGGCGAAGATCTGGATCGCGACGTCGGCGATCGCGAGCAGCAGCTCCTGCTCGTCCTTGATCGCCTCGCGGAACTTCTGGGCCCCGGCGCCGGCCACCAGGAAGAAGGCCCGCTTGAGGTTGGCGAGGGTCGCCTTCTCGGCCGCGAACGGGACCGACGGATCGAGCTCGTCGCCGCCCGGCGACATCACCGCCTCGAAGGCCTTCATCACCTCGCGCTGGAGCGGGATCTCCCCCTTCATCGCGCGCCTGAGGAGGGTGCCCGGGATGAGGAGGCGGTTGATCTCGTTCGTCCCCTCGAAGATCCGGTTGATCCGCTCGTCGCGGTAGTGGCGCTCCGCTGGGTACTCCTTGATGAAGCCGTAGCCGCCGTGGATCTGGACGTTCTCGTCCACGACCTGCGCGAGCACCTCGCTGCAGTAGACCTTCGCGATCGCGCACTCGATCGAGAACTCCTCGATCCCCCGCTGGTACGCCTCGTAGTAGTCGGGCGTCCCCTTCGGGACGGTGGCCAGGCGGCCGTCCAGCAGGCCGGCGAGCCGGTAGACGAGCGACTCCGCGGCGAAGATGCCGGCCGCCATGTCGGCGACCTTCTCCTTGACGGCGCCGAAGCGGGCGATCGGGGTGCCGAACTGCTTCCTGAGGTTCGCGTACTTCACCCCCTCGGCGAAGACGTGCTTCGCGGCGCCCGTGACGGCGGCCCCGAGCTTGAAGCGGCCGACGTTGAGCACGTTGAAGGCGATCTTGTGCCCCTTGCCGACCTCGCCGAGGACGTTCTCGACCGGGATCTTCGCGTCGTCGAGGATCACCTGGGTGGTCGAGGAGCCCTGGATCCCGAGCTTCTTCTCCTCCGCGCCGATCTTCACACCCTCGAACGTCCGCTCGACGAGGAAGGCGGTGAAGTGCTCCTTGTCCACCTTGGCGAAGACGGTGAAGAGGTCGGCGAACGCTCCGTTGGTGATGAACTGCTTCGTCCCGTTGAGGATCCAGTGCCTCCCGTCTGGAGAGAGGGTCGCGACGGTCTTCGCGCCCAGGGCGTCGCTGCCGGAGTCGGGCTCGGTGAGGCAGTAGGCCGCCGTCCACTCGCCGGAGATGATCTTCCGGAGGTACCGCTCCTTCTGCGCCGGCGTCCCGTAGTAGACGAGCGGCAGCGTCGCGATCCCGGTGTGCGCGGCGTAGGAGACGGAGAAGGAGCCCGACGCGGCCATCTTCTCGGCGGCCAGCATGCTGGTCGCCTTGTCGAGCTCCAGCCCGCCGTACTCCTCGGGCGCGTCGATCATGAGGAGCCCCAGCTTCCCGCACTCGCGGAAGAGCTCGACCACCACCGCGTAGTCGTGCGCCTCGATCTGCTCCTGGCGTGGCACCACCTGCTCCGCGACGAACTGCTCGGTGACCGCGCCGATCTGCCGCTGCGCCTCGTCGAAGTCCTCCGGCGTGAAGACCTCGTCCTTCGTCGCCTGCGCGGTCAGCCACCCGGCGCCCTGCGCCGCCTGCGTCGCCCGCTGCGCCTCGATCTTCTCTGCCACGTTGCTCATGACCGGCTCCCCATGCTCTCGAAGATGGCTGCTGCGCCCATTCCACCGCCAACGCACATCGACACGACCCCGTACCGCTCCCCCGTCCGCTGCAGCTCGTGCAGGAGCGTCGCCGTCAGCTTCGCCCCGGTGCAGCCGAGCGGGTGGCCGAGGGCGATGGCGCCGCCGTTGCGGTTCACGCGCGCCGGGTCGAGCCCCAGCTCCCTGACGCAGGCGAGCGACTGGGCCGCGAAGGCCTCGTTCAGCTCGATCGCCGCCACGTCCGGCAGCCCGACGCCGGCCAGCCTCAGCGCGGCGGGGATCGCCACGATGGGCCCGATCCCCATCAGCTCCGGCGCCACGCCCCGCGCCGCGAAGGCGGCGAAGCGGGCGAGGGGGGTCGCGCCGCTCCGCTTCAGGAAGGCCTCCGAGACGACGAGCGTCGCGGCCGCGCCGTCGGTCATCTGGGAGGAGTTGCCGGCGGTCACCGTCCCGTTCACCTTGAACGCCGGCTTCAGCTTCGCGAGCCCCTCGACGGTGGTCTCCTTGCGGACGCCGTCGTCGATCGTCACCGGCTCCCGCGTCGTCCGCGGCTTCCCCTCGACGAGGACGCAGGAGTCCGAGTCGACGGGGATGATCTCGCCGGCGAACCGGCCCGCCTCGATCGCGGCCGCCGCCCGCCGGTGGCTCTCGGCCGCGAAGGCGTCCTGATCCTCCCGGGAGACGCGGTACCGCTCCGCCACGAGCTCGGCGGTGATCCCCATCGACGCGTAGGCCTCGGGCCACGCACCGACGAGCCCGGGGTTGGCGCTGAACTTCACGCCGCCCATTGGCACGGCCGTCATGCTCTCGGCGCCGCCGGCGACGATGCAGTCGGCGAAGCCGGCCATGATCCGCTCGGCGGCCGAGGCGATCGCCTGGAGCCCCGAGGAGCAGAAGCGGTTGAGCGTCTGGGCGGGGACCTCGACCGGCAGCCCCGCCTTGAGCGCGGCGATCCGGGCGACGTTCATCCCCTGCTCGGCCTCCGGGAAGGCACACCCGAGGATGACGTCGTCGATCTCCTTCGGATCGACGCCGGTCTTCCCGAGCAGCCCCCTGAGGGCGGCGGCCGCGAGGTCGTCAGGCCTCACGTCCTTGAGCTTCCCCTTCTTTGCCCGCGTCCCGGGGGTCCGGTAGGCGGCGAGTACGTAGGCGGCAGGCATTCGGTCTTCTCCTTGTGAGGTTCGCGCTCAGTTGCGGAGCGGCTTGCCCTTCTTGAGCATGTGCTGGATCCGTTCGAGCGTCCGGCGCTCGCCGCAGAGGCTCATGAACGCCTCGCGCTCGAGCTCGAGCAGGTACGCCTCCGACACGAGGGTCCCGGTCGGCACGTCACCGCCGGTGATGACCTCGGCGACCTTCCTCCCGATCTTCTCGTCGTGCTCGCTGATGAAGCCGCCCTGGCGCAGGTTCCAGAGCTGCGTCCGGATCGACGCGGCGACGCCCCGGCCCGGAGCGCGCAGCTCGGTCGCCATCGCCGGGGGGCGGTAGTTGACCGCGAGCGCCAGCGCGCGCTGCTTCGCGTCGTGGATCAGCTCGTCCGCGTTCATGGTGAAGGCGTCGCCCTGGCGCAGGTAGCCCATCGAGGCGAGCTCGGCCGCGCTGGTGCTGACCCGCGCGGTGGCGATCTGGAGGAAGTGCTTGAAGACGAACGGCGAGACGTCCGTCTCGTACTGGTCTGCGAGGGCGACGGCGCGGAGCGCGAGCTCCTTCGTGCCGCCGGCCGCAGGCAGCAGCCCGACCCCGACCTCGACCAGCCCCATGTACGTCTCGGCGTGCGGGTTGAGCCCGGCGCTGTGCAGGCAGACCTCGCAGCCGCCGCCGAGCGCGAGCCCGTGCGGGGCGGCGACGACGGGGACCTTCGAGAACTTGAGCGCCTGCGTCGCCTTCTGGAAGGCGCGCACCTGGAGGCCGATCTCGTCCCAGTCCCCCTCGGCGGCGCCGGCGGCGAGCAGCGCCAGGTTCGCCCCGGCCGAGAAGGACTGCCCCTGGTTGGCGACGACGAGGGCGACCCCCTCCGCCTCGGCCCGCTTGACCGCCTTCACGATCGTCGCCAGGACGTCGCCGCCGATGGCGTTCATCTTGGTGTGGAACTCGAGGCCGAAGACGCCGTCGCCGAGCGAGAGGATCGAGGCGCCCGCCGTCCGCTCCACGAGCGCGCCGTTCTTCTTGAGCAGGGCGAGATCGAAGGCCCGCGGCGGGCGCGGCACGTCGCGCTCACCGGCACCGGCCCCCTTCGCGTCGAGCGCCGTGAAGCGCCGCGTCGTGCCTGCGACCCGGTAGAACCGCTCGAGCCCCCGCAGCGCGGGCGGCACCGCGACGCCGTCCGCGGTCGCCCGCTCCACGAAGCGCGCCACGCCGATGGCGTCGAGCATCTCGAACGGGCCGAGCTCCCAGTTGAAGCCCCAGCGCATCGCGTTGTCGACGTTCACGACGTCGTCGGCGATCTCCGGGATCCGCTTGAACGCGTAGATGAGCGTGTCGCGCAGGTTCCGCCACGCGAACTGCGCCCCCTTGTCGGCGCCAGCGAGGATCGCCTGGAGGCGCGCCGCGGGGTCGTCGATCCCCTTCGCCGCCTCGACCGAGGCGAACTTCGGCCGCGTCGTCGGGACGTAGTCGCCTGTGGCCGGGTCGAGCTGGAGGCGAGCCGAGCCATCCGGCCCCTTCACCTTCTTGAAGAAGCCCGCCTTCGCCTTGTTCCCGAGCAGCCCCCGCTCGATCATCCCGTCGACGAACGCGGGGAGCCGGAAGGTGTCCCGCTCGTCGTCGCCGATCAGCAGCTCCCAGGAGTTGTTGGCGACGTGGCGGAGCGTGTCGAGCCCGACGAGATCGGCGGTGCCGAACGCGGCGCTGCGCGGGCGCGCGGTGGCGGTGCCTGCCACCGCGTCCACCTCCTCGACCGTCAGGCCGAGCGCCGTCATGTGCTTGATCGCGTTGCAGATGGCGTAGACGCCGATCCGGTTGGCGATGAAGTTGGGGGTGTCCTTCCCGAAGACGATCCCCTTGCCGAGCCGGCGGGCGAGGAAGTCGGCCATCCCCGTGACGATCGCCGGGTCGGTGTGGCGGCTCGCCACGATCTCGAGGAGCCGCATGTAGCGGGGCGGGTTGAAGAAGTGGGTGACGAGGAAGCTCCTCCGCAGCGCCTCCGGGAGCGCGTCGGCCAGCGCGTTGACCGAGAGGCCGCTGGTGTTGGTCGAGAGGATCGCGCCCGGCCTGAGGTTCGGCGCGACGGTCTCGGCGAGGAGCTTCTTCTTCACGTCCATCCGCTCCACGACGACCTCGATCACCCAGTCGCGGTCGCGCAGCTTCGCGGCGTCGTCGGCGAATGTGCCCACGCGGATCCGCGCGGCGCCGGCGGGGACGTAGAGCGCCGCGGGCTTCGCGCCCCGGAGCGCGTCCAGGCTCGGCGTCACGACGTCCAGGAGCAGCACGTCCAGCCCGGCGTTCGCCAGGTGGGCGGCGATCGTCCCGCCCATCACGCCCGCTCCCAGCACCGCGACCTTCTCGATTCTTTCCATGGTCTCGTCCCTCGTGAGCGGGCGTCAGCCCGCGTCCGCGTACAGCTGCTCGAACTTCTCCCGGTGCTTCTCGAAGATGATCCGGCGCCGCATCTTCAGCGCCGGGGAGAGCTCCCCCGCCTCCAGCGAGAACTCGCGGGGGAGGAGGACGAAGCGCTTCACCTGCTCGTAGCGGGCGAGCCGCGCGTTCACCGCCGCGACCCGCGCCGTCATGTGGCGCACCACTGCGTCGTTGATGACCAGGTCGTCCACGTCCACGTAGGCGATCCGCTGCTCGCGCGCCCACTCGACCAGCCGCTCGACGTTGGGCGTCAGGAGGGCGGTCAGGTAGGGGCGACGGTCGCCGTGGACGAAGGCCTGCGACACGTACCGGTCGCGCTTGAGCTCTCCTTCGACGTGCTGGGGCGCGATGTTCTTGCCGCCGGCCGTGATGATCAGCTCCTTCTTCCGATCCGTGATGAAGACGAAGCCGTCCTCGATCCGGCCCACGTCGCCGGTCCGGAGCCATCCCTCCGACAGCGCCTGCTCGGTGGCCGCGGGGTCCTTCTCGTACCGGCTCATGACCTGGGGTGCGCGGATCAGGAGCTCCCCGTCGGCGTCGGTCCGGACCTCGACGTTCGCCAGCGGGCGCCCGACGGAGCCGAACCGGACCGCGTCGAAGGTGTTGAGCGTCACCGCGGAGCTGGTCTCGGTCAGCCCGTACCCCTCCAGGATCGGGAGCCCGGCGATCCAGAAGAACTCGCTGATGGTGGGATCGAGCGGCGCGCCGCCGCACACGAACGCCTTCACCCGGCCGCCGAAGCGCTCGCGGAGCGGCGCGAAGACGAGCCCGTCGGCGAGCCGGTAAGGGAGGCCTAGCCACGGGGAGCGGCGCCGCTCGATGTAGCGCGCGCGGACGTGGGCGCGCCCAGCCGCCAGCGCCCAGTGGAAGATCCGGCGCTTCAAGGCGGAGGCACGGCCGACCTCGGCGAAGACCCGCGCGTGGATCTTCTCGAAGAGGCGCGGCACGCCGAACATGACGGTCGGCCGGACCTCCCGCATGTTCTCGGGGACCTTCTCGATGCTGTCCGCGATGGCCATGGTGCAGCCGTACGCGAGCGTCATGTAGTAGCCGTCCACGCGCTCCAGCACGTGGCTGAGCGGGAGGCAGGAGAGCATCACCTCGCGGTCGTTCAGCTGTGGCACGCGCCGCCGCCCGAGCCAGGCGCCAGAGACCATGTTGAGGTGGGTGAGGGCCGCCCCCTTGGGCACGCCGGTCGTGCCGGAGGTGTAGATGATCGTCGCGAGATCGCCGGGGGCGATCCGATCGATCCCGGCCTCTACCTGCGCCCGTTCCTCGGGTGTCGTCGGGTGGTCGATCTCGGAGAGCTGGTAGAAGGTGCAGAGCGGCAGCGACGGATCCCCGAGGAACCGCTCGAACGAGACCACGAGCTGGACCCGCGGGATCCGATCCCGGATGGCCACGAGCTTCGCGTACTGGGCGCGGCTCGAGACGAGGACCACCTTCGCGCCAGAGTGCTCGAGGACGTAGGCGACCTGCTCCGGCGTGTTGGTCGGGTAGATCGGGACGGTGACCGCGCCGGTGACGAGGATCCCCATGTCGGCGATCACCCAGCCGACGCGGTTCTCCGAGAGGATCGCGACCCGGTCCCCCGGCCGGACGTCCACCTTCGCGAGCCCGCGGGCGGCCATGAGCGCGCGCTCGTAGTAGGCGGCGTAGGTGAGGGTCACCCACTCGCGCTGCTTCCGGTACTTGAGGGCGACCCGCTCCCCGAGCTCGGCGGACTGGCGGCGGAGCAGGTCGGGCAGGGTGCGGAAGGGCAGCGGCGTGCCCGGCGCGGCTGGCTCGGGCGGGAGCTGGGTGACGGCGGCTCCGGCGGCGCTCATCGCTGCAGCCTCGCGGTGATGGCGGGGAGGAGCTGGACCAGGTCGCCGACCGCCAGGACGTTGGCCACCTCGCCGATGGGCGCGTCCCGATCCTTGTTGATGGCGACGACGAACTCGGCCCGCTTCATCCCGGCGAGGTGCTGGATCGCGCCGGAGATGCCGCAGGCGACGTAGAGCTTCGGCGCCACCGTCTGGCCGGTCGTCCCGACCTGCCGGCCGTGGTCCACCCAGCCGGCGTCGACGACCGGCCGGCTGGCGCCGAGCTCGCCGCCCAGCGCCTTCGCCAGCGCCGCCACGATCTCGACGTTCTCCTTCTTCCCCACGCCGCGCCCGGCGCTGACGATCACCTGCGCGTGCGCGAGGTCCACGCCCCGGGGCGCGGCGGCCTCGTAGCCGAGGAAGGCCATGCCGTCCGCCTGCGCTGGCGGCGCGAGCCGCTCGATGACGGGCGCCCCGGACCGCTCGCCGCGGGGAGGGAAGGCGCCGGGCTGGATCGTGATCACCGCCTGCGCGGTCCGCGGCGCGACGACGCGGCGCATCTTGCCGTTGCAGCAGCCGACCTCTAGCCCTCCCTCGTCGACGCCGACGACGTCGGAGACCTGGGCGGCGCCGAGCGCTGCGGCGACGCGCGGGGCGACGTCCCAGCCCCAGGACGAGTGGACGAAGACGATCCGGTCCGCGCCGCAGCGGCGCGCCGCCTCGATCACGGCCGCCTTGAGCCAGGCTGGGTCGAACTCGCCGCGCGGCGACGGCGGGGCGACCCAGAGCCTGCCCTCGACGCCGGGCGCGAGCGCCTCGTCGCCGATCAGGAGCAGCTCCCGCTCTCCGCCGATCGCCTCGGCGAAGGCGAGCAGCTCTCCGAACGACTCCCGCAGCTTCCCTTCACGGACTTCACAGACGAGCAAGCTCTTCATGGTGGCTCCCGCTCAGGCGACCGTCGCCCGCTCCTTGAGGATCGTCGCGATTCGCGTCGCGACCTCGTCCAGCGCCCCCTCGATCACCTGGCCTGCGGCGCGACGCCGAGGCTCGAAGAAGCGGGCCGTGGCGGCGCGCGCAGGGGCGTCGGCCCCGTCGCCGGCGGCCACGGCGTCGATCGGCTTCTTCTTCGCCTTCATGATGTTGGGGAGGGTGGGGTAGCGCGGGACGTTGAGCCCCAGCTGGCAGGTGACGACCGCCGGGAGCGCGACGCGGAGCACGCTGCGCGCGCCGCCCTCCAGCTCGCGCCGGACCCGCACGCCGCCCTCGCCCAGCTCGAAGGCCACGACGGTCGTCGCGCAGGAGAAGCCCAGGAGCTCGGCCAGGAACGGGCCGACCTGCGCCGAGCCGCGATCCTGCGACTGCATCCCGGTCAGGACGAGGTCGAACCCAAGGTCGCGGGCGACCCGCGCGATGGTGGACGCGATCTGCCAGGGGTCGCGCTCCGCGGCGGCGTCGTCCTGCACGTGGAGGCCGCGATCGCACCCCATCGCGAGCGCCTTCCGGATGACCTCGGTCACCCGCGCCGGGCCGATCGACAGCGCGGTGATCTCCGGCTCGCCGCCGAGCTGCTCCTTCACCTGGATCGCCTGCTCCA
Organism: Anaeromyxobacteraceae bacterium; assembly: GCA_049696175.1. GTDB lineage: Bacteria > Myxococcota > Myxococcia > Myxococcales > Anaeromyxobacteraceae > DATIVK01. Next base: position 1,517 of record JBAVTL010000175.1, on the reverse strand, counting down.
CCGCGTTCTCGTCGTACTCGTTCATCCGGAAGACGAGATCCTCCTCGCCGTACCAGGTGCCCGCCCCGTTGGGCTTGAACCGCGCCGCCATGTCGGGGACCTGCTTCACGCACACCAGGATCCGCATCTCAGCCTCCAATCCGTTCGGCGACCACTTCGGCCAGGTCCTTCACCCTCAGCTGCTCCTCGGCGCCGCCGGCCTTCACCCCGTCCTCGAGCATCGACAGGCAGAAGGGGCAGCTCGCCACGACGGTCCCGGCGCCGGTCGCGCGGGCCATCTCGGCGCGCGCCACGTTGATCCGCGATCCCAGCCGCTCCTCCGCGAGGATGCGGCCGCCGCCTCCGCCGCAGCAGGAGGCGTCCCTGCCGTGGCGCTCCATCTCGACGACCCGCGCCCCCGCAGCGCGCAGGACGGCGCGCGGCGCCTCGTAGATCCCGGCGTAGCGCCCGACGTAGCAGGAGTCGTGGAAGGTGCAGTCGAGGGGGGACGCGTCCATCCAGAGCCGGCCGCCCTCGACGAGCCGCGCGATGAACGTCGCGTGGTGCTCGACCTCGGGGGAGAGCCCGAGGTCCAGGTAGTCGCGGGAGAGGGCGCCGAAGCAGTGGGCGCAGGTCGTGACGACCTGCTTCGCCCCCGACGCGTGGATCGCGTCGATGACCTTCAGCGCCGACTGCTGGTAGAGGTACTCGTTGCCGAGCTTCCGGATCGGCTCGCCGCAGCACCACTCCCCCTTGCCGAGGATGGCGACGCGCACGCCGGCAGCGTTGCAGATCTTCACGAAGCTCCGCGCGACCTCCTGGTTCCGCCGGTCGAAGGAGGCGTAGCAGCCCGCGAAGTAGAGGACGTCGGCGGGCGCGCCGTCGCCGGCCACGGCGACGTCGAGCCCTGCCGCCCAGTCCGCGCGCGACGCCGGGGCGAAGCCGAAGGGGTTCCCGCTGACCTCGACGTTCCCCGCCGCGGTCCGCACCTCGTCGCCCGGGAACTCCCCCTCCATGAGCGCGAGGTGGCGCCGCACCTCGATGATCTTGCTCACGTGCTCCACCGAGGCCGGGCACGCGTCCTGGCACGCGAAGCAGGTGGTGCAGGACCAGATCGCGTCGCGCCCGATCGCGTCCACGAGGCTGGTCCCCGGGCCTGCCGCCGCTGCCGCGCCGATCTGGCGCACGACGCGGAGGGGCGACAGGGGCTTCGACGTGGCGTGCGCGGGGCAGGCGCGCTCGCACCGCTCGCAGCCGGTGCAGGCGTCGGCGTCGAAGAGATCCTTCCAGGTCAGGTCGGAGACGCGGGCTGCGCCGAACGCGGCCGCCTCGGACTCGAGGTCCAGCGTGTCGAGCGTCCCGCGGGGGCGGCGGTCGGCGAAGAGCCGGCCGAGCGGGGTGGTGACGACGTGGCGCAGCTTGGTCCAGGGGAGCGCGGCCATGAGCCCGAGGACGAGGGCGAGGTGGACCCACCAGATCCCCCGGTGGAGCGCCGCCGCCGCCGCCGGGGACAGCTCCGGAAGCGCGCGGGCCAGTGC